>CATVQO010000023.1 GCA_958346165.1 uncultured Collinsella sp.
TGGGGCCCGAGATGAAGTCGACGGGCGAGGTCATGGGTATCGCCAAGAGCTATCCTGAGGCATACGCCAAGACGCAGCTGGCGATCGACTACAAGCTGCCCGGCCCGAGTTGCGGCAAGGTGTTCATTAGCGTGTGCGACCGCGACAAGCGCCATATCCTTTCGGTCGCCCGTATCCTGCGCTATCTGGGCTTTGACATCTGCTCTACCGAGGGTACGGCGCGCGTGCTGCGTGGAGGCAACGTGACGTGCGAGATCGTGGAGAAGATTAGCGGCCCGCACGACGGCGAGCGCCCCAACATCGGCGACCTCATCGCCGATGGCAAGATCGCGGTGATCATCAACACGCCGTACGGTCCGGGCTCGCGCGGCGACGGCTATCTGCTGCGCACCGAGGCAGTGCGACGCGGTGTGACCTGCGTGACCGCGATGTCTGCCGCCAACACGTACGTGAGTGCCATCGAGGCGGTGCGTGAGGACCAGCAGGGTCACGGCAGCGCCAACGACATGGGCATGGACGTCATCGCCCTGCAGGACCTGCCGCAGCACACGGTGTAATGTGACCTGGTCGGCCGGGGCGGCAGCCGGACACTTTCTCTCGGAAACTGGGCTTCGCGAAGTTTTCCGAGAGAAAGGACCGCCTCCCGCCCCGGCCTACGGTGACTCGGTTGCACCGTGTGCTGCCGAAGGGGCTTTGTGCGATGACTAGGGCTGAATAGAAAATGAGTGTGGGCGCCGTCGTTCGTTTGAACGACGGCGCCCACGTTTTGGATTTATTGGGCTGTGGCGGTGAAGGTTGTTTTGTCGGCGGCGATGTGCACGTGCAGCTTTGCCTGACCGTCGCAGCTGATGAGCACGCCTACCTCGAACGGGGTTCCCGTCTTGTCGTAGGTCGAACGCACGATGCGCATCGCCGCCTTACCGGTGTTCTGTCCCAAAAGACGCGCCTCATGCTTGTCGAGGTTGACCGTCTCGTAGACGGCATCGACGCTTGCGGGCAGGATGCCGGTCTTTTCCGCGATGTAGGCGTAGAGCGAGCCATCCACGTCTTTGCGCGTGAGCTCGGGGCAAAGTGACACGGGGATATAGACGTAGTTGAGCTCCATGGGTTTGTCGTTGGCGAGACGCAGGCGGCGAATCTCCCAGACGGGTGTCCCTTCGGGCACTTTGAGCCCGGAGGCGATGCCGCGGACGGCCGGTATGCTTGAAAAGGCGAGAATCTGCGAGCTCGGAACCCGTCCCGCTTCGCGCATCCGCGCGCTGAAATTCAGGGCCAGGTCGATGCCGGGTGCTGAAGTTTGGGGCTTGATGAACGTGCCCTGGCCGCGCTTGCGCACCACGCGCCCCTCGATGACGAGATCTTGGAAGCAACGGCGCACGGTCGCGCGCGATAACTCCAGCCGCTCACAGATTTCGAGCTCGCGTGGCAGCGGCGTCTTGGTGTCGAACGCCTGGCTGGCGATAAGCAGAGCGATTCGATGTTTAAGCTGGACATAGAGCGGCGTATCACCGCTGCGGTCGAAGGGTTCGGAGGCGAGAAACGAGATCATATCCATGGGGTACCTCCATGTCGTGGGCGTACGTGACATGGTCTGACACTGCGGGGCAAACCGGAGATGCCAGGCCCGATTCTTGCTGGTATGTATGGTGCATAAGGAACATAAAACATTTATCAGGCAATCTACCTGCTATTTTAAAAATAATTAGAAGGAAAAATAATTTAGGCACAAAAATAGTTGCTACCGTTAACCGATGAATAGTTACCGTTCGCAACTATTTTCTTGTACCGAACATGCCCCGGCGCAACAATAATCTCAGCAAAAAGCAAAGCCGTGCGACACACGGCAGGTCGAGAGGAGACCGCATGCGGTATCTGGTAATGGTCAGTCACGGAACGCTCGCTCCCGGACTGCACAGTGTCCTCAAGATGCTCGGCAATGACGCCCCGAACATCTTGTCGACGAGTCTCGTGGACGGCATGGGCGCTGACGAGTATGTCGAGAACGTCAAGGCGATGCTCGCTCCCGTTACCGCCGATGACGAGGTTGTCCTGCTTGGTGACATCCTGGGCGGATCGCCGCTCACCAATGCCATGAACACGCTGGCCGAGAAGGGTTTGCTCGCCCACACCATTGCCTTCGGCGGTATGAATCTGCCCATGGCTATGACCGCCATGATGGGGCTTGCCACCATGGACCTGGATTCCCTCAAGCAGATGATGCTGCAGGAGGGCAAGAACGGTATGTCCGAGCTCGTTGTCCCGACCGATGACGCCGACGACGAGGACGACGACATCTAGGCAGCGCATCCGCCCAAATTTTCGTGATGGAGCGGGGGTTAAGAGGAAAGACCCCCGGTGATAAAGAAAGGGAGAACGCATGATTTCGTTCATCCGTATTGATGACCGTATGATCCATGGACAGACCGTTACCCGTTGGGCCCTCGAGTATCCCTGCGACGGTCTTATCGCCGTCAACGACGCTGCAGCGTCCAACCCCGTGCTCAAGGAGGCCTACAAGAGTGCCTCGGGCAAGAAGACGTTCGTGTGGACCAAGGAGCACTTCAAGGAGGTCTCCGAGAAGGTTCTCAAGTCCGACACCAAGTACTTCCTGATCACCAAGAACCCGCTCGACATGAAGGAACTTCTCGTCGATTTTGGCTTTAAGCCCGGCATGGACCGCATCATCGTCGGTCCCTGCAACGATCGTCCCGGCACCACCAAGCTTGGCAACAACCAGTCGATCACGCAGGAAGAGGCCCAGGCGCTCGAGGATCTCACCAACGCCGGTTACACGGTCGAGTTCGCCCTTATCAAGGAGAAGTCCATCGGTGAGTGGCCCAAGTTCCGCGGTCAGTTTGGCTTCTAGTTAGGTGCCAGCCGCATTTTGGTATCTACAGCCCTTGGTGAAAGGGGCTGAGGAATAAAGAAAGGGGAAAGCATGGCAATCAATGCATTCCAAGCCGCGCTGTTCGGCCTGTTCGCCTGCCTGGCATCACTGCCTGGCATGGGCGGCACGACGATCGGCAACTACACTCTGGGTCGTCCTCTGGTCGCCGGCCTCATCGTCGGCATCATCATGGGCGATATGCAGACGGGTATCCTCGTCGGCGCTGCCATCCAGGTTGTCTACATCGCTCTCGTGACCCCCGGCGGAACCGTCTCCGCCGACGTCCGCGCCGTGTCCTATATCGGCATCCCGCTGGCGATCCTCGCCATCAAGAACTCGGGCATCGATCCCGCCTCCGCTGAGGCTGCCGGCATGGCCGCATCCCTCGGTGCCGCCGTCGGCACGCTCGGCACTGTGCTCTTCTATGGCACCGCCACCATCAACCTGGTGTGGCAGGGCATGGGCTGGAAGTGGCTCGAGAAGGGCGATCTCCACAAGCTCTACCTGGTCAACAACGTTCTGCCTTGGATCGGTCACATCGTCTGCTCGTTCCTCCCGACGTTCATCATCACCATGGGCGGCACCGCCATGGTCGACCTCATGAAGACCTACATGCCCATGGACGGCATCGCGATGAAGACGCTGTTTACCGTCGGCTCGCTGCTGCCTACCGTCGGTATCGCCATCCTGCTCAAGCAGGTCATCTCTAAGCCCACGGACTTCCTGACGTTCTTCTTCGGCTTCACCCTGTCCGCTGTTATGGGCTGCAACCTGATCGCCGCTGCCGGCATCGGCTGCTTCTTCGCCCTGATCAACTATGAGATCGCTTCGCTCAAGATCGACCTCGCAAACGCTCCCAAGGCAGCTATCGCCTCGGGCTCAGATGATGAGGAAGAGGAGGACATCTAATGGCAGAGAAGAAAAAGCTCTCTAAGAAAACGCTTGCCAAGTCGTTCCGTAACTGGTCCTATGGCAACCTGACCTGCTTCTCGCAGGAGCACATGCAGACCTTCGGTTACCTGTGCGCCATGCTTCCGATTGTCGAGGAGCTCTACGACACGCCCGAGGAGCAGAAGCAGGCCCTCCAGACCTACTCCGCGTTCTTCAACACCGAGCCGCAGATCGGCACCATGATTGTCGGCGTCACCGCCGGCCTCGAGGAGGCTCGCGCAAACGGCGAGGCCATCGACGACGACGCCATCAACGGCATCCGCGCCGGCCTCATGGGCCCGCTCGCCGGCCTTGGCGACTCGCTGATCGTCGGTACCCTGATCCCGATCCTGCTCGGTATTGCCCTCGGTCTCTCGACCGGCGGCTCCCCGCTCGGCGCCATCTTCTATATTGTCGTGTGGAACCTGCTCATGTTCCTTGGCATGCGCTTTGCCTACAACCAGGGCTATGAGCTCGGCGGCAAGGCGGTCGAGGCCCTCGTCGGCCCCAAGGCCAAGGCTCTGCGTGATTCCATCGTGATGGTCGGTACCATGGTCATCGGTGCAGTCGGTGCTACCTGGGTCTCCATCACCTGCAGCCCCAACCTGGTGCTGCCCGGTGGCGGTAAGTTCCAGGACACGCTCGATGGCATCTATCCGCACCTGCTGCCGATGATCTTCATCATCTTCTGCTGGTACATGATGACCAAGAAGAAGGTCAACCCCATCGTTATGATGCTGATCCTCGTTGTGATCGCATTTGTGGGCGTTCTCATTGGCTTCTTCGACCCGGCACTGAGCTACTAGTCATCATCCCCTGGCCCCCTGTAAGGCCGTGCGGCCTCAACCGCACGGCCTTCTGATTTTGCGCCGCCCTTCAAGGGCAATATGGCCAGCGACCTCCATCGCCTACACGACACCCGCTATATTGCTCTTGAAAGATGACGTATTCGACAAACGATGCACTTGCGCATGATGCACACTTTGCACGAGGAGGACCATATGCACGAGAAACATGGACACGACCTTTCGCGCGACGACTTGATTCGCGAGGCAAAGATGCAGACCGATGCTATTCAGCGGCTCAATGTTTGGCTGCGCCTGGGCTATTCGCTCGTGGCGATTGGCTTTTTGATGGGGATGTGGGGTATGCAGGGCGGCCCCGGCTGGGGTGTCCCCGTGGGCATCGTGTGCCTGGTGGTGGGCACTCCGCTTTCGATCGTGCTTAAGGTCGGCACGACCAACGCCAAAAAGAATGTCGAGCGCATGCTCGAGGCCGCTGGTGTCGACGTTGAGGAGCTTATGCGACGCAAGAAGGACGAGCAATAGACTTCCGCGTTGGGGTATCATAAATAATTGTTGCGAATGTTAACTAATGTACGGCAAATGACGGTTTTATGGCCCTTCTAGAGTTGCAAAGGACAATATCCCCAGTGGATTACGATGACGTCGCTCGAAAACTGATTGTGTACTCACGTTCCCTTGCCAAGGGATCCTTGAGTGCTGCCGGCGGCGCCAGTGTGGGCGAGGCACCGGTTTTACAGTATCTATCGGGTATTGACGGTGATGTCATTCCCTCCGAGATTGCCAAGAAGCTGAAATTCTCCCGTGCGCGCATGTCGCATATCTTGGATTCACTCGAGAGTAAGGGTTACGTTCAGCGCAGGACTGATCCAAACGATCGTCGGCGTGTGCTGGTGAGCATTACCGAGGAAGGCCGTGATTTCGCGGCGAAAAAAAATGCCGAGAGTGTGGCATCGCTCTCGAAACAACTCTCAGCGCTCGGCGAGCACGATGCCCAGGAGCTCGTGCGCATCCTGAATAAAGCTTACAGCCTTACCTATGATGCCGACGACTACCTGGACAATCTATAAGGATAAAGACAGACATTTAGGTGCATCTTGAAATGCACCCGGGACAGTTGTGCCCATCAGCCACCGTCAACATCTCATTCCAAACCAAATCAGCCAACGTACGTCATGGCAATCCCCGGTAGGTTGCAGGATGGCGGCTGAGCCTTTCCCTCGGGAAACTTCGCGAAGCCCAGTTCCCGAGGGAAAGGTATGGTCTGTGTAATACCAGACAAACAGTACATTTTTGCTAGATTGGTATTTGACTGAAGAACCAATTGGTATGGCTTATTAAGCCCACCTTGCCGTTGACGCTTATTTTGCTGCCGCTGGGAGAATTCCGAACTTGGGTGCGCAAGTGCTCCCATATATTGATATGACCTAGTAGGTGGCTATCTGGTTACTACCAGTTGGCCCCCATTGTGCGGAATGTACCGAACATCTCCGTTTGATACGTTTTCCCATGCTGCCGGGGGGGGGCGTCCTCGGCACCTCAGCATGTCGGAAGAAAGGAGACCAGATGCGCAGGAATTCCATTTTTACGAAACGGTGGGTGAAGGGAAGCGCGGTCCTCGTTGCCACTGCAGCGACGCTCGTGTTTGCCAATCCCCAGCAGGCGATTGCCACGCCACTCAAGGGCGTCGACTCGGCGACCGTGTCCCAGTCTGCCTCGAATGTCGTCGACATCGATTTCGCTGACGGCATCAAGGGCCGTATTACGTTCCTCGAGGACGGTATTTTCCGTTATAACGTCGACCCCAAGGGTGAGTTTTCCGAGTACGCCACGCCGCGTAGTAAGTCCCACACGGCTAAGATCCAGGCTCAGCCCGATACCTCGGACACCTACAGCAAGCCGAGTGCGACGGTTGCCGACAAGGGCGACACTATCGAGATCACCGGCGGAAAGGCGACCGTGATCCTGGACAAGGCGACTGGCAAGATGAGTATCAAGTCAGGCGACCGTGTCGTGGTTTCCGAGTCCGCGTCCCTCGACCTTGATAAGAAGGGTACCGTCCAGACGCTCGCCAAGGAGAAGTCCGAGAACTTCTTTGGCGGCGGCACCCAGAACGGACGCTTCCTGCACACCAACCAGACCATCGCCATCTCCAACACGAACAACTGGACCGATGGCGGCGTTGCCTCGCCCAACCCGTTTTATTGGACGAGTGACGGCTACGGCGTACTCCGAAACACGTTTGCAGAGGGTTCCTACGACTTCGGTTCCACGGACTCATCGACGGTCACGACTTTGCACAGCGAGAATGAGTTTGATGCCTACTACTTCGTGGCGACCAACGAGGGCGCTTCGAACGTGGCAACCGAGATGCTGCAGGACTACTACAAGGTGACCGGTAACCCGGTACTGCTGCCCGAGTACGGGTTCTACCTTGGTCATCTTAATGCCTATAACCGTGATGGCTGGTCAACGACCTCGGGTCAAAAGAAGTGGGAGACCAAGGGCAGCAAGTCCTCGAGCGAGAAGGGCGACGTTAAGTACGAGTCTGGCATGTCGACGGGCTACAAGCTCGACGGCACACTTGCGGCCGAGACGCTCAACGGTGAGGGCCCTACGGTTGATACCGAGAACATGAAAGCGACCGATTTCGACCGCCAGTTCTCTGCTCGTCAGGTTATCGATGACTACGAGGACAACGACATGCCGCTCGGCTGGTTCCTGCCGAACGACGGTTACGGCGCCGGCTATGGCCAGAACGGTTACTACAAGACCGGCGGCGTCAACTCCGACGGAGCGAGCTCGGCCGACCGTCTTAACGCTGTGCGTGCCAATGTCGACAACCTTAAGAAGTTCACCGAGTATGCCAACTCCAAGGGTGTGAGCACGGGCTTGTGGACCCAGTCCAACCTTGAGCCCGACAGCAACCCTGAGACCCCGTGGCATCTGCTTCGCGACTTCGACGCCGAGGTCAAGACGGGAGGCATCACTACCCTTAAGACCGACGTTGCCTGGGTTGGATCTGGCTACTCCTTTGGTCTTAATGGCATCAAGACAGCTTATGACACGGTGACGACCGGCGCTAACAAGCGCCCCAACATCATCACGCTCGATGGTTGGGCCGGCACGCAGCGCTTTGGTGGCATTTGGACCGGCGACCAGTATGGCGGTAACTGGGAGTACATTCGCTTCCATATCCCCACGTATATCGGTCAGAGTCTTTCGGGCAACCCCAACATCGGCTCCGACATGGATGGCATCTTTGGCGGCGACCCCATCATCTCTGCGCGTGACTACCAGTGGAAGACGTTCACGCCCTCTATGCTTGACATGGACGGTTGGGGCACCTACCGTAAATCGCCCATGACGCACGGCGATCCCTACACAGGCATCTCGCGCTTCTACCTCAAGCTCAAGGCGCAGCTCATGCCCTATATCTACACGAGCGCGGCCTCGGCGGCCAACATCGACACGGGTAACGGCGATGCCGGCCTGCCCATGATCCGCGCCATGCTGCTTTCCGACAACTCCGAGTACGCCGCAAGCACTTCGACGCAGTACCAGTATATGTTCGGTGAGAACTTCCTAGTGGCACCGGTGTATCAGGATACCCAGGCAGACGAGAACGGCAACGACATTCGCAATGGGATTTACCTCCCCAACTACGGCACCGACGAGAATCCCACCATCTGGATCGATTACTTCTCGGGTAAGCAGTATCGCGGCGGCCAGGTTCTCAACAACTACGAGGCTCCGCTTTGGAAGCTGCCGCTGTTTGTGAAGGCCAACGCTATCGTGCCGATGTACGCCGAGAACAACAACCCCGAGGCCGTGAGCGACACCAACACCAAGGGTACCGACCGCAGCCAGCGTATCGTCGAGTTCTTCGCCACCGAGGGCGACGGCACCTTTACGCAGTACGAGGACGACGGCTCCTCCATCGAGAACAACACGACTGAGGACGATTCCTACGGCACGATCGACAATATCTCCTACGGTGAGCATGTGAGCACCGTCTACAGCTCCAAGGCCGCAGGCGGCACCGCGACCTTTACCGCCGAGGCCTCGCAGGGCGGCTACAACGGCTACGACTCCAACCGCACCACGACCTTCGTGGCCAATGTGTCCGCCAAGCCCACGAGCGTTGTCGCCAAGAACGGCGGATCCGCACTCAACGTGGTTGAGGTCGACTCGCAGGAGACCTTTGACGCCGCGACCCCCGAGGCCGGCCAGGCGGTCTACTTCTACAGCGAGACCCCCAACCTCAACCACTACGGCAGCGATGCGGACGGCACCGAGGCCGAGCAGGGCGAGAGCTTCAACAACACCAAGATCACCACGAACCCCAAGGTCTACGTCAAGTTCGCGAAGACCGATGTTGCTGCAGCGGCGCAGACGCTTGAGCTGGGCGGTTTCGTGAACGCCGACGCCACGCTCACAGCCGATCGCCTCAACGAGAACCTCTCCGCACCCACGAACCTTGCTGCCCCCGAGGACGCCACGACCCCAACGAGCATCAAGCTCACCTGGGGAAAGGTCGATGGTGCTACCTCCTACGACCTTAAGGTCGACGGCACTGTGTTTGCCGTGGGTGATGCGGCCGAGTTCACGCACACCGACCTCGCCTACAATAGCAAGCACACCTACCAGATTCGTTCGCGCAACGCCGAAGGTTACTCCGCCTGGAGCGATGTGCTCGAGGCGAACTCCGCACTCGATCCGTGGCGGAACGTCCCCGACGCCGAGGAAATCACCTGGGAGGGCTCACTTTACGGCAGCCATAAGGCCGAGCTCGCCTTCGACCATGAGTTCCAGTCGGGCGACGGCGGTTTCCACTCCGGTGGCAACGATCTGGGCAAGGCGCTTACCGTTGACTATGGACGCGCTTACAAGCTCGATAAGCTCGAGTACTATCCGCGCGATGACGCCGGCAACGGCACCGTGACCAAGATGCGTGTTGAGACGAGTCTCGATGGCGTCCACTGGACGAGCCAGGAGGTCGATTGGGCACGTTCCGCTGATTGTAAGACGGTAGCGTTTGACGGCACCGTGGCCGCCCGTTACGTGCGCATGACACCGCTCGCCTCGGTCGGCAATTTCTTCTCCGCGTCCGAGATTGCCATCTACAAGACCGACGGCACGGATGGCTTCGCCGTGGGCTCCAACCTCAACAAGGCCACGATCTCCGACGGAGACTACTCCAACATGAAGAACTATCTGGGCCTCGAGAATCGCGAGCCCGATACCCCGACGTTCGGTTCGCAGATCCGCGACCACTTCGCCGACCTCAACGATAACGGCGTTTACGACGTCTACGATTACTCGTTCACCATGGCGGGTCTTGACGGCGGCACTAAACAAAAGGGCAAGGTCGCAGGTTCGCTCGCGGTGATTCCGAGCAAGACCGAGGTCGAGGCCGGTGATGAGATCACCGTTGATGTCTATGCGGCCGACGCCAAGAACGTCAACGCCCTGGGCGCCCTCGTCAACTTCAAGAGCGACCAGTTCGAGTTTGTGTCCGAGAGCATCGCGCAGGACGGCTCGACTGCCGGCATGGAGAACCTGTCTCGCGAGAAGGTCCAGTTCGTGGACGGAACGCAGACTATCAATCTCGCCTTTGCCAACCGCGGCGATGGCAAGCTCTACAACGGTACTGGCGCGGTGGCGAGTTTCAAGCTCAAGGCCAAGACCGCCGGAAAGGTCGAACTGCCCTCGACATCTTGGCTTATCGGCCCGGCATGCGACGCACTTGAGTTTGCGAGCGACGGCACGGTGACGATGCCGGACGTTCCTCAGCCAACGGTCGCCGAGTACGCCCAGGATGCCTTCAACATCACGATGACCAACGATGAGCTCACGACCGACGACGGGACCAACGTCGAGAAACTTATCCAGCAGAAGAGCTATAACGCGCTGTTCGATAATAACGAGGGCGACAACGGCTTTGAGTTCCTGTGGAACTGGAGTGGCAACTGGGACAGCGAGGGTAAGCTACCGAGTTACGTGAAGCTTCCCACCACGATGACATTCGCATTTAAGACGCCGTCGAAACTCGATAGCGTCGAGGTCGTTAACCGCAACGGCGGCAACGGAACCGTACAGAAGATCAAGGCCGTCGTGACGTTCGAGGATGGCTCGATCCAAGAGTTCGCGGGCGGGGAGTACGATTCCTTCCTGGCTCGCTACGCCTTTGACCTCTCTGCCGAGAACAAGGGCAAGAAGGCGACCAAGGTCGAGGCCACGCCGCTTGAGGCATCGGGTGACCAGATGCTCACACTGCGTGAGGTCAACTTCAACTACACGCAGGGTGTCGAGGCCATCGAGGGTGTCGAGCTAGGCAAGAACCAGACCGAGTTCTTTGAAGGCGACATTACGCCCGTCGACGCCAAGGCTACGCCTGAGAGCGCTGGCTACCCCTATGTGACGGTCGAGAGCTCCGACCCCTCTGTGGTAAGCGTCTCCGCTGTTCAGGCTGGCGATAGCGTGAGCTACTACCTGCGTGCCAACAAGGCCGGCAAGGCAAAGATCACGGTGGCGTCGGTACTCGACCCCTCCAAGACCGCATCCTATGAGGTCGAGGTCAAGGCTGGTGTCGATACCTCTGCGCTCGTGGCAGCGCTTTCCAAGGCCGCGGGCTACAGCGAGTCCGTCTACACCAAGGATTCCTATGCAGCTCTCACCACTGCGGTCGAGGCGGCTCGGAAGCTCCTCGACAGCGGCCAGGGCAGCTATAGCAAGAAGGATGTCGCAGACGCCACTGCCAAGATCGAGAAGGCAATCGACGGCCTCAAGATGCGCCCTGTCGATGAGAAGATCCTCATCAACACGCCCGAGAACCGCAAGAACGTCAAGGTGGCCGACTTCTCGAGTGAGGCCGACTACGAGGGCAGCAACGCCGTCAACGCTCTCGACGGCGACGAGCGGACGCTTTGGCACAGCGACTGGGCCCATGGGACCGGTATGCCCCAGTATCTGAGTGTCGACCTGGGCCGCGACTACGATCTCACCGACGTTACATTCCTGCCGCGCCAGGACGGCGGCACTAACGGCGATATCTTCGAGGCCGAGATACTGGTCTCCGACACTGCCGACGGTTATGAGATGGGCACCGCCGCGTCGATGGGTACGTTCGCCTTCGACAACGACGGCCGCGTGCTCACCGACCGTGGCGACTGGAAGCAGATGAGCTTTGGCGCCGCGCGCGGTCGCTACGTGACCGTCAAGGTGATTCACGCCGGCGGTGGCGACGTTGATGCCTACTGCAGCATGGCGGAGCTCAAGTTCTACGGTACGGCCGTCCCCGATCCGGTGGCGAAGGATGATCTCGCTACCGCGATCGAAAAGGTTGATGCCGAGGTTGCTGCCGGCGACCTCAAGGCCGGTGACTACACCGAGGCCTCCTGGACGGCGCTCGAGAACGCCCTGGCGAGCGCCCGCGCCATCTTGAGCGATGAGGACGCCACGCAGGACGAGGTCGACCAGGCGCTCAGGGCGCTCGAGAGCGCCCGCGGCGCGCTCGAGAAGACCCCGGTGGTCCCGGTCGAGAATCCGACTAAGAAGCAGCTCAAGGCCCTGGTCAAGCAGGCGAAGGAGACTGACACCAGGGGCAAGACGGACGAGTCTGTCAAGGCCCTGACGGATGCCATTACCTACGCCGAGGACGTCTTGGGTGATGAGAATGCTTCCGACACCCAGCTCCAGGCGGCCTATGACCAGCTCAAGCTGGCCATTGAGAGCCTCAGGGATGCCGACTCCGGCAACCAGGGCGGCTCGGGCAACCAGGGTTCCGGCAATGGCTCGAACGGCTGCAACCAGGCGGGCAAGCCCGCAGGCGACAAGGCCCAGGGCAGCAAGAAGAACGGTTCGGCGATCCCCAATACCGGCGACCAGACGGCGGCGACCGTCGTGACCGTCGGTGGTCTCGGCGCCATCATCGCCGCGATCGGCGCTTTCTTCCATCGTCGCAGCAAGGCCAAGTAGCCCCAGCAACAGCTAAGCAAGCGTGCCCGCCGTCCCACCCAAGGACGGTGGGCATGCTTTTTGAATGTAGGCGGAAAGCTCCGACCCTTCGGCCTTAATCTCGCAAAGCATTCCGTCTCTCACCGAACACATCGGCATCGGTGGCTATACTTGAATTATTTGCAGTTAAGGGTCGCGGATTCGCTGCGTCACCGCTCTCAACAGGAGGTCTATGTTTATGGCAGATCAGAAGCCGGTTGTCGGGATCATCATGGGTTCCAAGTCCGATCTGGGCGTTATGGAAGGCTGCACCGCCGAGCTCGAGGCACTGGGTGTGCCCTATGAGCTCGTCATTGCGAGCGCGCACCGCACGCCGGCGAAGGTCCACGAGTGGGCTTCGACTGCTGCCGATCGCGGTATCAAAGTGATTATCGCCGCCGCCGGCAAGGCCGCTCACTTGGGTGGTGTCGTGGCTGCCTTTACGCCGCTGCCGGTTATCGGCGTGCCTATGAAGACGAGTGACCTGGGCGGTATGGATTCGCTGCTGTCGATGGTGCAGATGCCTTCGGGCGTGCCCGTGGCCTGCGTTGCCATCAACGGTGCCAAGAACGCCGCCATCTATGCCACACAGATTCTGGGTGCTTGCGACCCCGAGTACCGCAAGGTTATCGAGAAGATGAAGCAGGAGATGGCTGACGCCTAAGCGTTCCGCCGTTTCACCGCAGTATAAGGAGAGCCATGTCCGATTATCAGGGAAAACGATTCAAGGCTTCTCAGATTCCCGATCCGTCGAAGCCGGGTGCTGCCCGTGCGGCACAGCAGGGTCGGACATCCTCTCCTCAGCAGCCGCGCGCACCGCGCCCCGTGACACCGGCGACGCATCGTCGACAGGACGCGCCGGCCGCATATCGTCCTTCGTCTTATAGCTCCGCTAAGAAGCCGCCCCGGTCTTCATCGCATGCCGCGCCGTCGGATCGCACCGAGCCGCCGCGCAAAAAGCGCCACTCCATTATTCCCATTCTGCTTATCATCATCGGTATCGGCCTGATTGTCGCCGCCGCCGCTATCTTTATTAATGCCCAGATTGGCTATAAGCAGGCGAGCGATTCGTATCAGAAAATCGAGAAGCAATATGTAAGCGATAAGGACGCCAGCGGCGTGCCGATTATCGACTTTGATGCGCTTGCTCAGACGAACCCCGAGATTGTGGGTTGGATTTACGTGCCGGGAACCAATATCAACTATCCCGTGGTGCAGACCAACAACAACTCCAAATACCTCAACACGCTGTT
>CATVQO010000024.1 GCA_958346165.1 uncultured Collinsella sp.
AGGTCGGCCACGGCGGTGCCTTTGTGCCGGCCGACACGCGCGAGATGATCAGCGTTGACATGGGCTGCGTGGGCGACGACCTGGGCTGCACCGAGCGCATGGTTTCGATTTGCGCCAAGGATTCGGGCGGTCCGTACAACTACGACCTGGTGACCACGCTGTCCAACATCGCGCGCGAGCTGGAGCTCGATTACGCCATCGATGTGTATCCGCACTACGGCTCGGACGTTGAGGCCACGCTCTCGGCCGGCTACGACATCCGTCACGGCCTGATCGGCCCCGGCGTGTACGCGAGTCACAACTACGAGCGCAGCCACATCGACGGTGTGCGCAACACCTTTGAGCTCGTCCGCGCCTACGTCCAGCGCTAACGATGCAGCGGCCTCGGCTGATATGGCAGTACCGACCGAGGCCGTCCTCTCTAAGTTGCGGTGAAATAGGGACTGTTTGGCGGTTTTAAACGCTTAAACAGTCCCTATTTCACCGCAAGTTATGGAGGGGATGGGGCGAGGTGCTGCTATTTGATGGCTGCCGTAACGGTACCGCCGCCCAGGACGATGTCGCCGCGATAGACTACGACGGCTTGGCCGGGGGCGATGGCTCGCTGGGGCTCGTTAAAAGTTAGCAGCATTTGCCTGTCTGCGCCGCGCGTAAGGGTCGCTGCCTGGTCTTTCTGACGGTAGCGGTACTTGGCGTCTACGCGAATGCCGCCGGCATCCAGCTCGGCCTCCATGCGCGCGTCCGGCGCGCTCCAGATCCACTCATCGGCCGTGAGCGCCGCGGCGGTCAGGTCCTCGGCCTCACCCAGATGCACGGTGTTGTTGACGGCGTCGACGCCTGTCACGTATACGGGATGCGCCATCGCTACGCCCAAACCCTTGCGCTGGCCGATGGTATAGCGCAGTGCGCCGTTGTGGCGCCCGACCACGCTGCCGTCGCGCCATACGATGTCGCCCGGTGCAGCGGCATGTCCGCAGCGGCGCTCGATATAGCCCGCGTAGTCACCGTCTGGAATAAAGCAAATATCCTCGCTTTCGGCCTTCTTGGCGTTGATGAAGTCCTGCTCGGCGGCAATGCGGCGCACGTCGCGCTCCTTGTCCAGGCCTGCCAGCGGAAAGATTGTGCGTGCCAGGCGCTCTTGCGTGAGCGAATACAAAAAGTAACTCTGGTCCTTTTTGGGGTCCTCGCCGCGATGCAGCTGCCAGGTGCCGTCGGGCGCCTGGCTCGTTTTGGCGTAATGTCCCGTTGCGATGTAGTCGCAGCCCATGTCCAGCGCCGCATCGAGCAACGCGCCAAACTTAATGTGGCGGTTGCAGATGATGCACGGGTTGGGCGTCAGCCCCTCCTGGTAGGCGTTCACAAAACGCTCGATAACACTGTGGTCGAAGGTCTGCTGCAGGTCGAGCACATGGTGGGGTATCCCCAGGCGCTCGGCGACGGCCTTTGCATCGGCGATGTCGCGGTCGACCTTACTCGTGCCCGTGGCGGGGTCGGGCGCGGGGCAGGTGAGGCGCATGGTGGCGCCGACGCATTCGTAGCCCTGGCTTTTGAGCAGGTACGCGGTCACGCTAGAATCGACGCCGCCGCTCATGGCGACGAGCACGCGCTTGTTGTGCATGGGGAGGTTCTCCTTGGTGGCATGCGGCCAAAAAAGAAAAGCGGCGCGGGAGGCTGGTTCCGCGCCGCAGACATTGTAGCAAGTTCGGACGTCTCGTGGGACACCCTAACGAGATGGGCTCAGGCAGCCAGAAGAGAGGATAGGCCGGCATGCCATGGGCCTATCGACAAGTGACGGGCCCTTAGTCCTGGAAGAGTGCCGTGGACAGGTAGCGCTCACCGGTATCGGCGAGCAGGGCCACGATGGTCTTGCCCTCGTTCTCGGGGCGCTTGGCCAGCTGCAGTGCGGCCCACACGGCGGCGCCGGACGAAATGCCCACGAGCACGCCCTCCTTGTGGCCCACGGCGCGGCCGGTCGCAAAGGCGTCGTCGTTCTCGACGGGGATGATTTCGTCATAGATCTGGGTGTCGAGGACGTCGGGCACAAAGCCGGCGCCGATGCCCTGGATCTTGTGCGGGCCGGCCTGGCCCTTAGAGAGCACCGGGGAGGTAGCGGGTTCGACGGCGACAACCTGAATCTCGGGGTTCTGCTCCTTAAGGAACTCACCCACGCCGGTCACGGTGCCGCCGGTGCCGACGCCGGCGACGAAGATGTCGACCTCGCCGTCGGTGTCATCCCAGATCTCGGGACCGGTCGTGGCCTTGTGGATGGCGGGGTTGGCGGGGTTCACAAACTGGCCGGCGATAATGCTGTTGGGTGTCTCCTTCTGCAGTTCCTCGGCCTTGGCGATGGCGCCCTTCATGCCCTTGGAGCCGTCGGTGAGCACGAGCTGTGCGCCGTATGCCTGCATCAGCTTGCGGCGCTCGACGGACATGGTCTCGGGCATGGTGATGATCACCTTGTAGCCGCGAGCCGCCGCCACCGAGGCGATGCCGACGCCGGTGTTGCCACTCGTGGGCTCGATGATGGTGTAGTCGCCGCCGCGCACGAGCTTGCCGGCCTTCTCGGCCTCGTCGATCATGTTCTTGGCGACGCGGTCTTTGACGGACCCAGCGGGGTTGAAGTATTCCAGCTTGACGAGCACGCGGGCCTTGAGGTCTTCATCGGCCTCAAAGTGAGTGAGCTCCAGAAGCGGAGTGTGGCCGATAAGCTGATCGATGGACGTGTAAACATTGCTCATGGTGAACCTCCAAAGTGTTCAAATGACTGGACACCGTGTGGTTTTACGGTGTGTGTAACAGCGAAACCCACAAACCTTATAGGTTGTTCGTTTGCTGTTGGCAAGCATAGTAGGCACTAAAGCCTAGTAACGCAATAGGAAATAGAAGATTATTACGAGTCGATTAACCAGCTTGACGGGAATAGGTATTTTCAAAACCAATTTTTCGGCTAGAATTTCTACGAATTAAAAGACCGAAAGGCAGCAATATATATGTTGGTTTCCACAAAGGGCAGATATGCCCTGCGCGTTATGGTTGACCTGGCCGAGCACCAGGCGGCAGGCCGCATTCCCCTCAAAGAGATCGCGGCGCGTCAGGGGATTTCTGAGAAATATCTGGAGAACATTTTGGCTACGCTCGTCCGCGCCAATATGCTCTCGGGCATGCGCGGCAAGGGCGGCGGCTACGTGCTCACGCGTCCGCCCGAGCAGTACACGGTGGGCGAGATCTTGCGCCTGACCGAAGGCAGCCTGGCACCGGTCGCATGCCTGGACGGCGACTGCAAGGGCTGCTCGCGTTCGGACGAGTGTCCTACACTCGGCGTGTGGAAGAACCTGGACGAGCTCATCAACGACTACCTCGATGGCGTGACGCTCGATGCGCTCGTCGCCCCCAACGAGGGCTACGACTACGTCATCTAGCCCCACCTGCCATTTGGGGACGGGGCAGAAATGGTAGATTTTCTTGCCCTCTGAGGCTTGACAAATGACAAGGCCGCCCATCGTTGCGATGGACGGCCTTCGTTTTGGCGTGTTGTGGCGGTCGTATCCGGTCGCTTTAGTTCCTGGCGATGCTGTCGAGAATGCTGCGCATGATGGATACCAGGATGCTGCCCATAAAGGCCGATCCAAAGCTGGCGATGGAGATGCCGACGCCCAGCAGGTTGACCGACAGGTAACTCGCGAGCTCAAGCATAAAGCTGTTGACGACAAGCTGGAAAATGCCCAGCGTAATGATCGTGAGCGGCAGCGAGATGACCGTGAGGAACGGTTTGACGAACGAATCGACAATGTTCAGGAACAGTCCCACAAAGGCAAAGCAGACCCAGGTCTCGGCAAAGCCGAAGGGTTGGATACCGGGGACGAGGAACGTGGCGATCGCGATGGCGATCGAGGTGAAGAGCCAGTTAAGCATAAAGCGCATGGCGTGAATCCTTTCTTGCGCCGGGATTGCTGGCGTCGCGTGAAGCGGCTTACGGCGGCGACCTGGATGGTTGCGCGGGCGCGCCGCGGTGTTTGGGCGCCCATTGTCTCAAATATTCGTGGAGCTTACGTGCGCATATGGTTTCTAAACGGCGTTCGTCCTGAAAAACGCGCCGCTGGCAGAGAGTCTTGTCGCTTTAGTTTGGTGGTGTGCTACACTGCTACGGGCAAAAGCCACAGGCGTTGCCCTATTGCATAGAACGGGTGAACGATGCCCGATGTCAGTATCAACTTCGATGCCTTTTGGCGGGTTTGGCGGTGATCGATGAATATCGAGAACATGTTTGACAAGCCTGATGTCAAGCAGCTGGTCCACGCATTTAGCCTTTTGGACGACGAGAAGGATATCCAAGCGTTTTTGACCGATATCTGCACGCCGCGCGAGATTTGCGACCTTTCTCAGCGTTTGCAGGTTGCGCGCTATTTGGACGAGGGCGAGCCTTATGTTGAGGTTCAGGCCCGTACCGGCGCTTCGTCCACCACGGTGAGCCGCGTTTCAAAGGCGCTGAACGGCGAGTACGGTGGCTACCGCAAGATCCTCATTAAGTTGGAGGATGGCGAGTAGGCCAGCGACAACATTGAATTACGAAGAACCGTCCCTCCGGGGGCGGTTTTTATATGCCTGCAATCGGCTGGTGCGTTGGGTTCAGGTTGCTTTGTACCAAAAGATGGAACTGCGGTGGCAATGTGTCCGCTTGGGCGGGTAGGATGGATGCATTGATTATTGCGAACGGTTTGAGCGGAGGACCATGCCTGTTCGAATCTATACCACCAATGCCGGCACGGATTTGAGCGATGCCGAGTCGGCGCTGCTTGCCGACCTTATTGCCCGTCACGGGCGTGCCGTGTTGCTGGCACCAACGTTTGCCGAGCTCGATCTGTGCCGTCATGATGCGGCGGAAGCCGGCATTTCGCTGGGTATCGACTACAAGACACCCGCATCGTGGCTTCGCTCGCTTTGGGAGCTTTTGGGCGACGGGCGCGGTTTCGTCGACAACCTGCAACGTCAGATGCTGTTTTCGGATATGATTGCCCGCCGCGACGATGCCGACCTGCAGCCGCTTTCGCGTAGCCAGGGCACGGTGCGCATGCTCGCGCGCATGGCCCGCGATGTGCTGCCGGGTGTGGCGGGGACGACGGCCGAGCGATGCGGTGGCAACAATTGCCAGCCTGAGCCAAAAAGCGATGCCGAGGCTCGTGTGTTTGAGCTTTTGCGTGCCTACGCGGGCGGTTTGGACCGTCGAGATATGGTCGAGCCCTGCGAGGCAGCCGACATTATGGCCGGTGCCCTGGCCGATAGCCTGCCGGCGTGCGCCCGCGCCGTATGCGTGCGCGGTACCACGTCGTTTACGCACGGTCTACTCGAGCTGCTGTCTGCCGTGGCGAACAATGGGGGAGAGGTCGTCGTGCTGCTTGCCCGCGAGCAGGCGGCGATGCGCGAGGAGCTTGCCACGGCATTTGATGCCCGCGGTGTGCTGTTTGAGATCGCGCCGCTGGGGGAGGACGCCGTCGCGTCTGATGTCGCTTGCGGGGCCGCCGCTCAGCCTGCCTTTATTGAGGTCGCCGGCCCCCATGCCCGTGCTCATGTCTATGCGGACGCCATCGATAAGTTGGTGAAAGCGCACAAGGAGTCCAAGGCCGATAAAGCTACTGCAACGCCCGTCGACCCCGTGCGCGTGCTCGTCGTTTCTGCCCGGGCACCCCAGCTGTTCGGCGAGCTCGCCGCCCGTTTGGCGGCGCGTCACATTGCGGCCGAGACGACTGAGTTCACGGCGTTTTCCCAGTCCATCGCGGGCAGGCAGTTTACGGCGCTCGCCAACCTGATCGAGCGTATGAAAGCCGCCGACGAGGGCACCGCTTCCAAGACTGAGTGGTGGCCCGCGCCGGAGCTTACCGACTGGATCTACAGTCCGCTTTCGGGCGCTGATGCCGTCAATGCCCGTACCTTCGATAAGAATATGCGTCTCTCGCGCAGCAAGACTACCGCGGGCGTCAAGAGCCTGCTGCAGAGCGTTCAGGGCCAGGTGAGGGGCGCGCGCAAGGCGACGAGCGACGATAACTGGTTTAAGAACGTACCGTGTGTGGTCTCGGACGTGTTTCAGGCGCTGTGGCGTGACAAGCCCGTGACGGCGCTTAAGGCCATGCTTGCCGTTGCCGAGGCGTTGCCCGATCGCGCTCTAGGCGGCCTTGACGGCCAGGCCCGTCGCCAGGCAGAGACGGCTTTGCTGCGCCATGCCATCGACATCCTTATGAACGATGCTCGCGCGCTCGACGTGTCGCAGGCCGCGACCGTGCCGGTTCTCGACGGCGTTCGAACCAAGGTGGACAAGCGCAGTACCGCCTACGATTACGAGACCTATGAGGTCGATCGCACACCACGAGCACAAGTGCGCTTCGCGTCGCTTGCCGATGCGTCGGTTCTTCGCCCTGGCAGCTACGATGCCGTGCTGTTTGCCGATGTCGACCTGGACAGCTATCCGCTTTCGCACGAAGAGGGCCCGCTTGCCACGTTGACAGCCGAGCTGCGCCGCGACGGCGTGTCTTTGGAGCCCGCTGCCCTGCTGCGCGTGCGCTTTGGCCGTGCGATGCAGGCGGCGAGCGGTCCGGTCGCGCTCGCCCGTGTGACGCACGATCGCCAGGCACGCGAGTGCTACCCGGCAGCCGTATGGACCGAGCTGTGGGCACATGCCGAGGCCGCTTGCGCTGCCAAGCCCATGCGCGTGGGCGAGGGCGATATCATCGCCGACTTTGATCCCGCGGCAGGTGAAGGCCTCAAGCGCGAGCGCGTGACCTGTGAAGCCCCTCAGCATCTGAGTGCCGAGGCCGTGCCGTATTTGGTCCTGCGCCGTCGCGATGGCGAGGGTGAGGACGCGCCGCTCGTGCCGCGTCTGACGTCCGCCTCGCAGATCGAGGCCTATTCGACCTGCCCGCTATGCTGGTTCGTCTCGTACCGCGTGAAGCCCCAGTCGATCGACGCGGGCTTTGGCAACATGGAAAAGGGCAACTTTGTCCACGACGTGCTGGAGCATCTGCATGCCCGTCTGCCCCAAGAGGGCATGGAGCGCGTGACGCCCGAGAATCTGCCGCGCGCACAGGAGCTGCTGCACGAGGTCTTTGACGAGACGTTGGCCGAGCACGCCGGCAAGCGCGGCACGGAGGGCCCGCTGGTGCCGCTCTCTGCGGTGGAGGAACGCCAGGTGGCCGAGATCTTGCCGCAGCTGGAGGGTGTGCTTGCCTACGAGTCCGAGGCACTTGCCCCCTTTGCCCCGCGCTACCTGGAGTTCGCCTTCAACGAGCTCATGGTCGAGTATGCCGGTTGGCCGCTTGGCGGGCGCATCGACCGCGTGGACGTGGACGCCGAGAATCGTGCCGTGGTGATCGACTACAAGCATCGCACGGGCGTTGAGGAGTTTAAGCTCGCCGACCCCACGGTGCGCGACGAGGAATCGGGCACGGCGCCCATCGACGATCCGCGCTGGTTGCCACCACATACCCAAACGCTCATCTACGCCCAGGCCATGCGCCGGGCGCTGGATTTGGACACCCGCGCGGCGCTCTACTTTTCGACCAAGGGCGGCAAGCCGGCGTTGCGCGGTGCCGCGAGCGCCGAGCTGCTCGAGGAAGAGCGCGGCGACGGTCGCATCCCGGGCCTTAAGAAAGGTTTCCCCGGCGAGGGTGGCAGCATGGACTTCGACGCCCTGCTCGATCGCGTTGAGGCCGGCATCGCCGAGCGCCTGCGCGAGCTCGAGGCAGGCAACGTTGCCGCCGTCGACCCGACGTCGGCTCAGGCCGCGCATGCGCGCTGCTCGTATAACCACGAAGGAACGTTTGTAAGGAGGGACGTGTAGACCATGGATCTTTCGACTTTGATGCCGCAACAGCTGCAGATTGTCAAAACGCTCGACCGTCCGCTGTTTGTCTCGGCGGGCGCCGGTTCGGGCAAGACCTTTACCCTCACGCGTCGCATCGTCTACGCGCTCTCGCCTGAATCCGGTCCGTTCGTTGAACATCTTGACCAGGTGCTCGCCATTACCTTTACCAAAGATGCCGCGGCCGAGATCCGTGACCGCGTGCGCCGTGCGCTTATCGACGAGGGCATGGACGAGGAAGCACTGACCGTCGACGACGCGTGGATCTCGACCATTCACGGCATGTGCTCGCGTATCCTGCGCGCGCATGCGCTGGAGCTGGGCATCGACCCCGAGTTCACGGTGCTCACCGATACCGACGAGCTTATGGACCAGGCTGTTGAGCATGTGTTGGCCCGCGCGACGGCGCCCGATGCCGCCCCCGAGCTCGCGGCATCGCTCAAGGCCCTCTATGCCTGGTATCCCATGGCGGGCGAGGGCGGTTCCTTTGGCGCTGGCGCGACCATCAAGGGCCTGGTGCGCGACCTGCTGGAGCTGTCGAGCCAGTTGCCGGGCGGTATGGACGACGTGTGCGTGGCGCGCGGGCAGGCCGATACCTCGGCACTCGCCGATGCCTATCGCGCGGCGCTGGGCGCAAGCAAGGCCGCGACCGAGAAGGCGCAGATGGCACTCGACGCCATTGACGCGTTCGAGGCGAGCGGCAAGACCATGGCCGATGCAGCGCGACTCATGATGTCGTGCACCATGCCGCGCGCGAGCAAGGCATTCCCTAAGGAGCAGGTCGAGCTGCTCAAGGCCGAGGCCGCCGATGCGTTTATCAATATCGTGCTTGCCTGCGGTGGCCCGGCGCTCGATGCGCTGGTGGGCCTGGCCCGTTCCGTGGAGGCTGAGTATCGCGCGCTGAAGGCTGCCCAGTCCGCCCTCGATAATAACGACCTGCTGCGTATGGCCTACGAGGCCCTGCGCGATTACCCTGCCATCCGTGCTGCGTACGAGGGCCGCTTTAAGATGGTCATGATCGATGAGTTTCAGGATACCGACCAGATGCAGGTCGATCTGATACGCTACCTGACGGGTGCGGGGGAGCGCGCGCTGTGCACCGTGGGCGATGCGCAGCAGTCCATCTATCGCTTCCGTGGCGCCGAGGTCGAGGTGTTCCGTCGTCAGGAGCGCAAGGTGGGCTCGACGGCGGCGTCCGAGACGGTTGCCACGCTGGATGTCCCCACCGGCGAGCTCGTCAAGCTCGTGCGCAACTTCCGCAGTCACGACGAGGTACTGCGTTACGTGGCACGCGTCTTCGACGGCGATGACGGCGGCCTGATGCAGGGCTTTTTGGACCTTGAGGCGAGCGACGGCCGCAAGGACACGCTGGTGGCAGACGCCTCGCGTCGCCAGGCCCTCTTTGTTGCCGGCGGCAGTACGCAGGAGCGCACACAGGCAAAGGCCCGTGCGATCGCCGAGCGGTTCCGCTCGCTTGCCGATGCCGGCCAGCCCCAGGGCGGCATGGTGCTGCTGCTGGGCCGCATGACCAACGCAGACGTCTACGCACAGGCCTTCCGCGACCAGGGGCTCGACTGTGTTATCGCAGGCGGCTCGGTCTTTGCCCAAGCCGCCGAGGTGCAGACGGTGCGCGCCCTGGTTTGTGCGCTCGCCAATCCGGCCGATACGGCGCAGGGCCTTATGCCGCTGCTCGCCTCGCCGATGTTTGCGCTGGGCGCCCAGGAGTTTTTGGCGCTGGCGACCAAGTTCGATAGCGAGACGGGGGAGACCTCGCGCCGGAATATCGACGTGGGCATCATGAGCGATTCCGATGTGCCGGGCCTGCAAGACCTGCCGCTCGTGACGCGCGCCCGCGAGGTGCTGCGGTATGCGCTTCGTCGCGTGGGCCGCGATTCGTTCGCCGCCATCGCACGCGACGTGGTCAACGCTTCGGGCTGGTTCGTGCGTCTGGCGCAGCGTGGCCCCGAGGGCAAGGCCATTGCCGCCAACGTGCTCAAGGCGCTCGACGCTGTGGCCGAGGCGGAGGCCGAGTTCGGCAACTCGCCGCGTTCCATCGCGCTTGCCTTCGATCGCTTCCTAGCGGGCAAGGAAGCCCCGGGTGCCCTCAACGAGGAGGGCGACGGCGCGGTGCGCATCATGACGGTGCATGCCTCCAAGGGTCTGGAATATCCGGTCGTGGCGGTCGCCGAGTGCTTTGGCGTGCGTAAGTCCTCGGGTGCGGCACAGATGGGTCGCGTCGAGGGCGGAGCGCAGGTCGTGGCGCTGCCGGCACGCTTCGACGGCGTTAAGCTCGCCGACGGAACCTTTGTGAAGGGCGACGACGTTAAAAAGCAGTTTGAGCATGCGTTTAAGGGCAAGGGCACGTCGCTGTGGCTGCCGCCGGAGCTCATGGAGGACGTCTGCGCGACGGGTTCTCCCGCCGAGGCATTTGCTCGCCTGCGCAACGACGACCTGCAGCTTTCGCTCGAAGAGCGGGCTCGTTTGCTCTATGTCGCCATGACGCGTGCGCGAGAGTTGGTGATTTTGGCGATGGATGCCGGCGTGAGCCGCGGCAAGGTGGCGGCGCCGACCTTCGACGTCGAGACCGATCTGACCTATGACGTGCTGCGCCGTATTCTGCCGACCGACGCTCTGGACATGCCGCAGCTCGATGCCGACCGCCTGGTGTTCGACAACTCCCGGCCGGGCGACTACGAGCTCATTTCGCTCGCGAACTTTACCTTTGGCGAGCAGGCGTTTGAGGCCAACGCTTCGCTGGATGCCGAGGGCAGGCTTGTTCGCGGCGATGTCGATACAGATACTGTCGACGATTCGGCCAGTACAATCGTCCCCGGTCCTGCCGACCCCGATCCCGATGCGTTTGAGCTCGTGTATCCCCAGGCGGCGGGCGTGCGCATGGGCACCTGCCCGTATCCGGAGCGCGATTCGTACAGCTACTCGTCAATTGCCGCGGCGCTGCATGCCGAGTCCGAGGACCGTGCCGCCGAGGCACGCGTGCCCATGGACGAGGCCGGCGATGATGCGGAGTCGGATGGTTCCGAGATGACGGATGCAGACGTGGCCACCGTTGAGCTCGCCGGCAACCCCATGGCGCTGGGCTCGGCCTTCCACGCCGCCTGCCAGTGGCTCATCGAGATGGGTGCCGATGCGCTGCCCGCTGAGCGTGCCGATGCGCTGGCGCGCCTGTGGTGCCTGACGCCGGAGCAGCGCGAACGCTTCGACGTCGCCCTGGACCGCTGGCTCAAGTCGGCTGTTCGTGCCGACCTGCTCGCGTGGCCGTGCGTTCGCGCCGAGGTGCCGTTCTTTTCGCTGGGCTGCGAGGACGAGGACATCGCTCGCTACGGTGCCTATGCCGAGGGCGCCATCGACGCTTTGGCGACGAACCCGGCGGATTCGTCATGCGCGCTGGTCATCGACTACAAGACGGGCGGCACACCGGACGAGACGCCGGAACAGCTGCAGGAGAAGCACGCCCTGCAGGCGCGCGTCTACGCTGATGTTTTGCACAAGGCGGGCTTTGGGGCCGTGACCGTCAAGTTCGTTCGCGTGGAGCAGGCGAATCCAACCATCTTCGTCGAACCCGCCGAGCCTCAGGTGGTCACCTACAACCTCTAGTCCTCAGATAACTTGCGGTGGAATACGGACTGTTTTGACCAAAAAAGCCGCCAAACAGTCCGCATTTCACCGCAACGCATGGGAGAGCCTGGGGCGGTACAATGGCTCGAACGGTTCAAACGAATAAGGAGCCATCATGCAGCTCACCAAAACGCTTAAGGTGACGCCGGAGGAGCTTTTTGACGCTCTGGCGGGGTCCATCATGCAGGATATCGAGAACGCCACGGGCAAGCGTCCCAGTCGCAACAAGCTCAATGGCTATAAGTACGAGAAACGCGCCCAGTCCGCAAAAGGCAAGGCCAAGGGCACGGCGATCAAGGTTAAGATCAAGCACTTTGACTACCCGTGCCTCTATGAGGTCCGTTTTCAGTATGCGGCGGGCATCAATACCATGCGCTATGAGGCTGTACCTGCTGGCGATGGTGCCTGCGAGCTCACCTATACCGAGGATTTTCAGGGTGTGGGTGGCAACACGTCTGGCACGCGCGGCAAGCTCGGCCTCTTCTTCTATGAGCGCAAGCTCAAGAGCCACGCCAACCAGACGATTGATCAAATCGTCAAATACATCGAGGGTGAGCGCCGTGTAAAGGCTAATCCCGCCTTCGCCGATGATGCTGCCGAAAACGCTTCGGATGTATTCCATTGATACCCTGTTCAAAAGCTTTACCGCTCTCCACAGCAACTGTGAACACTTCAGGCTTCGAGTCAGTAGCGAGTGGCCTGACATAATTAGTTGATGGAAGTGCCAAATGAATAAGAATGCCACTGCGCAGCTGCACATCTATTCCGCCTTTTTCGTTCTCGCGGGATTTGTTTTAAATCGGGGAGTGTTTCTACTTTTCCTTGCGGAGAAAGGAATGTCTGTCACGGAAATCGCGCTTTATCAAGCCCTGTTTAACATTGCAACGGTCGTCCTCGAGCTGCCAACAGGGCTGATAGGCGATTTCTTTGGAAAGAAGTTCTCGATTCAAGTGGGCGTGCTGCTGCTTTTCTTCCATACGGCTGGCATGCTGTTGCTCTCAGGCCCCTTTCTCGTCGCGCTTTCCCTTGTTGAGGCACTCGCCTACTCCCTTCAATCGGGATCCGAACAAGCACTTTTATATGAAATTGCCCGAAATGCCGGTCAAGGAGAGCGCTTCCTCACCATCAACGCTCGGCTGCTTGCCGCGCAATCAATCGCGACGGGAGTGGCAATCGTACTTGGATCATTCATTGCCCAAGTATCTTGGAGCGCCCTCTACGTATGTGTCTCCGTTTTCTATCTCCTGCAGCTTTTCCTTCTGTATCCCATTGAGAGGACGGAAGCGACCCGTTCTGAAAGCTCTGAGATGAGAAGGTTTGACGTAGCTAAGGTCTTCAGACGCGAAACCTGGCGTGTTGGAGAATCCGCTTTTGCGGTGTTGCTTCTTCTAATCGGCACAAGCATGCTCGATGGATTCTATGGGAGTTATTACAACTTGAATCAGTTGGTATTCGACGCATTTGATGCTCCCGTCTCCATAATAGGAATCTTTTTCGGTGCATCCTATGCAGTAAATGCGACGGCCTACATTGCAGCAGATTTCTTCTCATCGCGTTTCGGGAAAAGAAATACCATGCTCGGCTCGATGCTAATCGAGGCCGGTCTTTTCATGATTCTTCCGTGGTTCGCTTCAAATCCGCTGTGTTTGTTTGGCCTTAGCATGGTGCTTTGTTTTCTCCCAGAAGTGGTGTACATCACTTCGGAAAACTTAATCCAAGACGCGATAGCGGACGATCTCCGCGCGACGATCCTTTCCGTCGCGTCTCTGGTAAGGGCTCTCTTTTCTGCAATGTTTTTCTCCATATTTGGATATGTGTTGGGGTTATATCCCATTCAGATAGCGCTCGGTGTTATTGGCGCAATCGCGATAGCAATTACCGCCGTTGTTTCATTAAAAATGGTAGGAATACAGATCTCCAAGAATTGATATATCGATTGACGAGCTATCCGAAGCGTCGAGCCTTCTTGATGGACATGACTATTCGTCACAAATCATTCCGCGCATCGCCGGGGTTCCAGCAATACTCGATATATCGGGATGCCCTCATTCCCCTTTTTGAAGGTCCCAAATTAGCTACCCGTGTGGGTTTGGCTAGGTTCGGGTGATTAGCTACCCGTGTGGGTTTGGCTAGGTTCGGGTGCTGTCCGTGCCGTGGGGTAAAATCGTTCAGTCAGAACACGAACCCGCATCGGAGCTCATCACATGGCATTCGTCCATCTGCACAATCACAC
>CATVQO010000025.1 GCA_958346165.1 uncultured Collinsella sp.
GCCGACTGCCGCGTGCTCGAGAGCGCCACGATGAAGATCGAAGAGGCCGCACTGACCGGCGAGTCCGTGCCGGTCGAGAAGCACGCCAACGTGATCGAGCTCGCCGCGGGCACCGATGACGTGCCGCTCGGCGACCGCAAGAACATGTGCTACATGGGCTCCACCGTGGTGTACGGCCGCGGTCGCGCCGTCGTGGTCGGCACCGGCATGGATACCGAGATGGGCAAGATTGCTGGCGCCCTGGCCGAGGCCAAGGAAGAGCTCACGCCGCTGCAGGTGAAGCTCGCCGAGCTCAGCCGCATCCTTACCATTATGGTTATCGTCATCTGCGTCGTCATCTTTGGCGTCGACATCATCCGTCACGGCGTGGGCAACGTCCTTACCGACCCGACTGCCCTGCTCGACACCTTTATGGTCGCCGTCTCGCTTGCCGTCGCCGCCATTCCCGAGGGCCTGGTTGCCGTCGTGACCATCGTGCTTTCGCTCGGCGTGACCAAGATGGCCAAGCGCCAGGCGATCATCCGCAAGCTTTCTGCCGTCGAGACCCTTGGCTGCACGCAGACCATCTGCTCCGACAAGACTGGCACGCTTACCCAGAACAAGATGACCGTTGTCAAGCACGAGCTCGCTGCGCCCAAGGAGAAGTTCCTGGCCGGTATGGCGCTGTGTTCCGATGCCCAGTGGGACGAGGACCTGGGCGAGGCCGTGGGCGAGCCGACCGAGTGTGCACTTGTCAATGATGCCGGCAAAGCTGGTCTTACTGGCCTGACTGCCGAGCACCCGCGCGTGGGCGAGGCCCCGTTCGACTCGGGCCGCAAGATGATGTCCGTGGTTGTCGAGACCCTGGACGGCGAGTATGAGCAGTACACCAAGGGCGCGCCCG
This sequence comes from uncultured Collinsella sp., assembly GCA_958346165.1. The sequence continues at coordinate 884 of CATVQO010000025.1, forward strand.
ACGTGGTGATCGGCCTGTGCACCCATATCTACGAGGGCGATAAGGTTGTCCCCCTGACCGAAGAGCGTCGCGCCGAGCTCGTGGCCGCCAACAAGGCTATGGCCGACGAGGCCCTGCGCGTACTGGCGCTGGCAAGCCGCACCTACACCGAGGTCCCGGCCGACTGCAGCCCCACTGCGCTCGAGCACGACCTGGTCTTCTGCGGCCTGTCCGGCATGATTGACCCGGTCCGACCCGAGGTCGCCGACGCCATCCGCGAGGCGCACGACGCCGGTATCCGCACCGTCATGATCACGGGCGACCACATCGACACCGCCGTGGCCATCGCCAAGCAGCTGGGAATCGTCACTGACCGCAGCCATGCCATCACCGGTGCCGACCTCGATCGCATGAGCGACGAGGAGCTCGACGCGCACATCGAGGATTACGGCGTGTACGCCCGCGTCCAGCCCGAGCATAAGACCCGCATCGTCGAGGCTTGGAAGTCGCGCGACCAGATCGTGGCCATGACGGGCGACGGCGTCAACGACGCCCCGTCCATCAAGCGTGCCGACATCGGCGTTGGCATGGGCATCACCGGTACCGATGTCACCAAGAACGTTGCCGACATGGTGCTTGCCGACGACAACTTCGCCACCATCATCGGTGCCTGCGAAGAGGGTCGCCGCATCTACGACAACATCCGCAAGGTCATCCAGTTCCTGCTTTCGGCCAACCTTGCCGAGGTGTTCTCGGTGTTTATCGCCACGCTCATCGGCTTTACCATCTTCCAGCCGGTGCAGCTGCTGTGGGTGAACCTGGTCACCGACTGCTTCCCCGCGCTCGCGCTGGGCATGGAGGATGCCGAGGGCGACATCATGAAGCGCAAGCCGCGCAACGCCAAGGACGGTGTCTTTGCCGGCAATATGGGCCTGGACTGCGTGGTCCAGGGTCTGATCATCACCGTGCTGGTGCTGGCGAGCTTCTTTGTGGGCGTGTACTTTGACATGGGCTACATCCACATCGCCGATATGATCGCCGGCAATGCCGACGAGGAAGGCGTGATGATGGCGTTCATCACACTCAACATGGTCGAGATTTTCCACTGCTTCAATATGCGCAGCCGTCGTGCGTCGCTGTTCACCATGAAGAAGCAGAACAAGTGGCTGTGGGCTTCTGCCGCGCTGGCACTGGTGCTGACGGTGATCGTGACCGTGCAGCCGACGCTTGCCGAGATGTTCTTTGGCCCCGTGACGCTTGAGCTCAAGGGCGTTCTTGCCGCGCTGGGCCTGGCCTTCCTGATCATCCCGCTGATGGAGATCTACAAGGCGATCATGCGCGCGGTCGAAAAAGAGTAACGTTCCTGTCCGGGCCCGACCGCCTGCGGGGTTTCCACGGGCACGTCCTCGCTGCTTTGCGGCTGCGGGATGTGCCCTTAGGAAACCCCTCCCGGCGGGCGGGCCCTGCGGTGTCCTTGCTGCTTTTCTCCCGCGCGGATGAAAAAGGGCTGAGGGAAAGTGTGTGAGTCGGTCGAGCGGTTGCTCGACCGACTCTTTTTTATGGGTAAAATACCTGCTCAGTTGTGATTTTGGGTGCTGGGAGGCGTTTGTGGCTAAGGCTAAGGCTAAGGCGAAGAAAAAGACGACGGGGGCGCGGGCTAAGCGTGACCGTCGTCGGAAGCTTGCGACCGAAGCCCCTGCGTCTGCTGAGGAGTTGCTGGCGAGTGTGCCGGGGCTTGACGCGCTGCGGGATGTTCCGGCGTTCGATGACCTGCCGGTCGATGCGGCTCAGCAGGCTGCATTTGACGACTTTTGCGCCCAGGCCGAGGAGCCCGAGCAGATGCAGCTCGGTGCCGTGGTGCGCCTGGACCGCGGGTTTCCGCTGGTGGCAACTGCCGATGACACGTTTCGTGCCGAGCATGCCGTAGGGTTTGCCAAGTCGCGTGGCGAGGACGAGGTCTTGCTGCCCGCCGTGGGCGACCGCGTGGCGGTTCGCCGTGCTCCCGGGCACGACATGGGCGTCATCGAGTGCGTACTGCCGCGCCGTACGAGCTTTGAGCGCTGGCGCGGCCGTGCCCGCGGGGAGCGCCAGGTGCTCTGCTCTAACGTTGACAGCGTGCTGATCGTGCAGGCGCTCGGCGCCGGCGAGGTGCTGCTCGATCGCGTGGCGCGCTCACTGGTGTTGGCGCTCGATTGCGATGCCGAGCCGGTGGTGGTGCTCACCAAGGCCGACCGCTGCGAGGCCGATGAGCTCGAGCGCGATCTGGACCGCGTGCGCCGTCTGGTGGGTCCGGACGTGCGCGTGATCGTGACGTCTTCTGCCGAGGGCCTCGGCCTGGACGAGGTTCGCGCCTGCGTGCCGGCTGGGAGCTGTGCCATGATCTTGGGCGAGTCGGGCGCCGGCAAGTCGACGCTGCTCAATGCGCTGCTGGGCCACGATGCGCTGGCCACTGGCGGCGTGCGCGAGCGTGATGACCAGGGTCGCCACACCACGGTTGCGCGCGTGATGGTGGCGCTGCCGGGCGACGCCGGCGTGATCGCCGATGCCCCGGGCCTGCGCAGCCTGCCGCTTGTGGGGCATGAGCGGGGTCTGGCGCGTGCCTTCCCTGAGATCGTCGAGGCGTCGCGTGCGTGCCGGTTTGGCGATTGTACGCACACTCACGAGCCGGGTTGCGCCGTTCGCGAGGCCGAGGACGCGGGACAGATCGACAGCCTGCGCCTGGAGACGTTCCAAAACCTGGCGTCATCCATGCGCGTGAGTGCCCAAATGCTCGACCCCGATGTCCATCTGTAATTGAATTTTCCTATGACAGCCGTCTCCTAACTGCTTGGGAGGCGGCTTTTTTGCTGCCAAAGCGCCTCGAAATATGCGTTTTGCCGACGTTCTGACCAAAACCTTGCCACGAGCTTGACGGGCTGGTCAGCTTTTGGTCAGCAATTGGTTTGACACGTAAAACCAAGATTGCGATTGCGCCGCTTTGCGCCCTGGTCGCCCAGACAATGGTGGTACGGGCATTTGCCCGGTGCTACCTTGAGAGGAGCGGCCGTGAACAAGAGCAAGCGCATCGCCATCAGTCTGGTCGCGGGCGTGCTTGCCGCGGCGCTCTGCATGGTCTACGGCTCGTCGATCCGCTCGCAAGCCGAGCAGGCCCAGGCCGAGACTTTGGCAAAATACGGCGGCGACCGCGTTGAGGTGTGCGTCGCGGCGCGCGATATCGATGCGGGCGAGACCCTCGACGAGACCAATGTCATAACTCAGGAATGGCTGGCGAGTCTGTTGCCGCGTGATGCGGCGACCGAGCTGCGTCAGGTGCGCGGCGACGTGACGACCTCGCGCATTCCCAAAAACGCCGTGATTTGCAATGTCTACACCAAGGCCGAGAGCCACAAGCTCGAGGTGCCTAAAGGCAAGGTTGCCGTTTCGGTGGCGGTTGATGCCGAGCACTCGGTCGGCGGTGCCACGGGCGTGGGCAGCTATGTGGACGTGTACGTGCAAAAAGATGGCGTGACCGATCGTTTGTGCGGAGCGTACGTGATCGATACCAGCGAAGATGCCGGCGCCACGCGTGAAGGCAAGATCGAGTGGGTGACGCTGGCGGCAGACCCCGAAGATGTCAAGGAATTGCTGGGAGCCTCGGGAAAGGGAACGGTCAGCTTGACGATTCCCGCCACGGCGCGCGGCAAAAAGAGCGGAGGCGACGAGTGATGAAGGCGATCTGGCTTGCGTGCTGCGCGTGCGGCGATTACGGGCTGTTGCAGCGGGAAGTCGAGGGCCGTGACGCGGGTGCACAGGTGCTTCGCGTGGGTGACCTGGACGGGCTGGTGTCCATGGCACGGGCGTTTCCGTCGCGCCGCGGAGCTGCCATCATCGCGGCGTCTCTGTTTGATACCGAAGATGTGCGCAAGACTGTTGCGCGCCTGACGGCCGAAGGCCGCGTGAGTCGCGTGGTCGTCTTGATAGAAGCACTCGATCCGTCGGATATCGAGGGGTTGTTTCGCGCGGGGGCGACCGAGGTCATCGCTGCGCACAGTATATGCGGCAACGGGCGCGCGGGCGAGGGAGCGGTTGATTCCGATCGGCGCATGACGATTGAGCCCGATGCTTTTGTTGATAGGGAACCCGGGGCGCCTCGCGCTACAAGAGGCCCGCGTGTTGATGATTATGGAAAAGCGGAAGCCGAGCATGGTCGGCGCCCCCGGGACCCCCTTGCATACGATGACGCTGGAGGGCCGGTACCGTATGGCGATGACGTTCTGGCTGAAGATATGGGATACGTGCACGGCGTAAATCTGGCCGATGAGCTCGATGAGGTCGAGGGTTTTGCCGGGGCTGGCGAGCCGTGTGCCGCTGCGTCTTTGGCTTCGGAACCGCAGCCCAGGCAGCCTGCCATGCCGGCTTGGGCTCGGCACGTGACCGCGGCGGGGGAGACGGGGATGTTATCGCCCGCGTCTGTGTCGCCGGTTCCCGCACCGTCAGCCCCTGCGCTGTCGGCGGACGCTTCGGTTCCATCGCGTCGGGCACCGGTCGTCTGCGCCGTTTCGGGTTCGGGCGGTTGCGGCAAGTCGACGATCGTTGCCACCATGGCGCATGCGGCGTCGCTGTTGGGTTTGCGTGCCGCCGTGCTCGACTTGGACCTCATGTTTGGAAACCTATACGATCTGCTGGGTGTCGATGCCCCGCACGATATGGCGACGCTTATCGAGCCGTCGGCGGCGGGCGCACTTGCCGAGTCGGATATCGTGGCCGCATCGATGCGCGTCGCCCCGGGTGTCACGCTCTGGGGGCCTGTCGCGGCCCCCGAGAAGGCCGAGCTCATGGCACGTCCGGTGGAGCTATTGCTCGATGTTTTGCGTCGCGAATCCGACGTGGTCTTTGTCGACACCTCGGTCTTTTGGGGTGATGCCGCGGCCGCCGCGGTGGCGGCGAGCGACCGTTGCCTGGTCGTAGGCGATGCGGCGGTATCGTCCGCGACATCCGCTTCGCGCGTCATTGAGCTGGCGAGCCGCGTGGGCGTGCCACGCACGCGCATGAGCGCCGTGTTCAACCGGTTTGGTGCGCGCGGTGCCGACGAGGACGTCGCCATGCGCTTCGAGATCGCCTGCGCACTGAGCTCCAAGATCCGCATTGCCGATGGCGGCCAGGACTTGGCCGCGCTCATGGCATTCGGTCGCGCCGACGAGGCAGTGGGTCAGACGAGCGCTTTTGCGACCAGCGTGCGCGAGGCCACGCGCGAGATGCTCGTGGAGCTGGGCTGCGCCGTCGGTCCCTGGAGCGATATGGTCGCCGACCGCGCGATCCGTACCGAGCGCCCGCGCATCCGTCTTCCCTGGTCTCGTGAGGGTGATGCGCGATGAGTCTGCAGACGCGGATTAAAGCCGCTGGCGCGGCCGCCGCGGCTGCCCCCGTTGATGCGGGACGCTGCCGTGCCGTTAAACGCCGCACCAAGCGTGCGGTGATGGACCGCATGGGCTACGACGAGGTGGCGCGCATCAGTGCCTACGTCGATCCGGCCCTTGCCCGCTCTGAGCTACGTCCGGCGGTGGAAGCGGCGCTCAACGTGGAAGAGCCGACCGACTTGGCGACGCCTGAGCGTGAGACCATCATCGACGAGATCCTAGATGACGTGGTGGGCCTGGGACCGCTGCAGCCGCTCATCGAGGACGACACCGTTACCGAAATCATGATCAACGGCTGTCGCTCTGCCTTTTTTGAGCGCAGTGGCGTTTTGTATCCCATCGAGCACGCGTTTGAGGACGACGAGCAGATCCGTGTGCTCATCGACCGCATCATCTCGCCGCTCGGCCGTCGTATTGACGAGCGTAGCCCCATCGTCAACGCCCGCCTCAAGACGGGTTATCGCGTCAACGCGGTGATTCCGCCCGTGGCGATCGACGGGCCAATCCTCACCATCCGTAAGTTCTCGGACCGTATCTGTTCGTTGGACGAGCTTGTGGGGTTGGGGTCACTGCCGCTTTGGTATGCGCAGTTGCTGTCGTGCGCGGTGTCGTTGCGGCAGGACTTGGCGGTTGCGGGAGGCACGGGGTCGGGCAAGACCACGCTGCTCAATGCGCTGTCGTGCGAGATTTCCACCGGCGAGCGCATTGTGACGATCGAGGATTCCGCCGAGCTCAAGTTTGCACATCACCCACACGTTGTTCGTCTGGAGGCGCGTGAGGCGTCAATCGAGGGCGAGGGTGCGGTGACGATCCGCGACCTGGTGACCAATGCTTTGCGTATGCGCCCCGACCGCATCGTCGTGGGCGAGGTGCGCGGTGCCGAGTGCTGCGACATGCTGCAGGCCATGAACACGGGCCACGACGGCTCGCTCACCACGCTCCATGCGGGTACCGAGCAGGAGACCGTGGTTCGTCTGACGCTGCTTGCGCGCTACGGCATCGATTTGCCGAGTGAGCTTATCGAAGAGCAGATCGCCATGGCGCTCGACGGCATCGTGATGTCCGAGCGTCATGCAGATGGCAGGCGCTTTGTGGCCTCATATTCGGGGGTTCACCGCGGCGCGTCGGGCGGTGTTGAGCTCGAACGCTACGTGACGTTCGATGCCGCCGAACGCACCTGGACGCTCGACCGCGAGCCGCCGTTTATTGCGGAGGGCTTGCGGTCGGGAACGCTCACGCAAGAGGAGGTGGACGAATGGAGATCGCTATGCCCCTCGTCGTAGGGGGTTTGGCGGGGCTTTCTGTCGCGACGGCGTGTGGGGTAGAGCCTCGTGTGCTGCGGATGCCGCCGGCGGAGCTGGCGCGTCAGACGCTCGAATCGATGGCGGAGAAGCTGCCCCGTGAGTTGGCGGAAAACGACCTGCTGACAAAGATTGCCCGCTCGTGGGCGTCGCTGATCCCCACAGATCGCCTTGGGCTTGCTATTGAGGATAACGCGGCTCGTCTGGCATTTCTGCTGCTGTCGAGCGGTATCTGCAGCGTTTTGCTGGCCGTTGCGTCGTTGTCGCCCATCGGCTTTGTCTTGGGGCTGGTGGCGCCGTTTGGCGTGGGTGCCGCGCATGACACCTTCGATCGCCGACGCGAACAGCATGATGTAGAAGAGGCCATGCCCGAGGCATTCACAGCGTTATCCATGTCGCTTGCCTCGGGGCATTCGCTGGCACAGGGCATGCGCTTTGTGGGCGCCCATGCGCAAGAGCCGGTGCATACCGAGTTTTTGCGGGTGGCGGCGGCAATCGATTGCGGTATCTCGGCGACCGACGCACTCGATGACCTACTCGTTCGCATCGATGCCCCCGGCCTTTCGCTTGTCACCTTGGCGCTCAAAGTATCGCAACGTACCGGGGCTCCGCTTGCCGGCTTGCTGTCCGAGGCGTCGAGTATGGTGGGTGAGCGCATTGAGCTCAAACGCCGTCTGGACGTTAAGACGTCGCAGGCGCGTATGTCGGCACACATGGTCGCGGCGATGCCGGCGGGCATGTGCGCGGTGCTGGCTTTGCTTTCGGCAGACTTTCGTCGCGGTCTTGCGACGCCGGCTGGTGCGGGCGCCGTGGTGCTGGGGCTTGCCCTCAACGTCGTTGCCCTGGTAGTTATCCGGCGCATTATGCGGGTGGAGTTATGAGCGCCCTGGTCGGGGTCGCGGCTTGTCTGTGTGCCCTGAGCGTATTTGCCGCGACAGGTTTGGAGCGTGCGGATGCCCGCAAGATTGCAGAGACGTGCAAGCGTGAGGCGGTACTGGTCATTGCCGCGGGCCGCTTGGTGATTGATGCCCTGACCGCGCGAATGAAGGGCGCAATTGGGGTGGGCGGCCCGGCGCGGGTGTCGCTCGGTGAGGTGTCCGAGATGATCGACGTGGTGCGCCTGGGGCTTTCTGCCGGCCTTTCGTTTGACGCGGCGCTCGAGATTTTCTGCGCCAACCGTCGGTCGGTGCTGGCCGTCCGTCTTGAGCGAGCCTGCATGGCGTGGCAGGTGGGCGTGGGGACGCGCGAGGCCGAGCTGTTGGCTGCCGCGCGTGATTTGGACGTGAGGGCGCTCGAGACCTTTGCCATCACGGTGGGGCAGGCGCTTGCCCTGGGCGCTCCGCTGGCCGAGACGCTGGCTGCTCAAAGTCGCGAGATTCGTGCGGCCCATCGCGCCGCAGTCGAGCGCGAGATCGAGCGCGCACCGGTCAAGTTGCTGATTCCCACCGGCACGCTCATCTTGCCGGCGTTGCTTCTGTCCATATTGGGCCCGCTGTTGGGAGCAGGCGGGATGATGTAGGGAGGAATACATGAACACGATGACTGACGTTGCTGGCAAGGTCTGGAGCTGGGCTGTTTGCCAGTCAATTCGCGCTCGCCAGCATGCCGGGGAGCTACTGCAGGAGGAGAGTGCGCAGGGCACCACCGAATACGCCATCTTGGTCGGCGTGCTCGTGGTGATCGCCATCATTGCCATTGTCGCATTTAAGGGCAAGGTCCAAGATCTATGGAACGCTATCAGCGAGGGCATCAACAGCCTGTAGAGGGTAGGCGGCCTGCCGGCGCACTGCTGGTGTTTGCCTGTGTGGTTGTGGCGGTGGCGGTGGCGGTTTGGGGGCTAAACGCCGCGCGGCAGCAGCGTCCTGGGGCCGCCTTCGATTCGGGCTCAGATTCGGCGGTGGCGTCTCAAAAAGATGAGATGCGAGATGCGGACGATTCGGATGTCGCTGTCACGGCGCAAACCTTTCTGCGGATGCTCGACAAGCGGTCTGGCACTGCGACGGATTCGCCTGAGGACAACGCGATTGCGGTCCGGCTTGCATGGTCCGAGGACCGACCGATGACCGAGGCAGCGGCGGATATGTTACGCGCCTACCGCGAGGTGCCAACGGCCCAGCTCGCCCTGAGCGGCTATCTCGATATTAAGGGTAACGTATGGGGCGCCATTGTGCGCGATGGGCGCGGCTGGGTCGATATGGTGACGGTTGCCGCGGATACTGGCGATGCTTCGTGTCGTCTGCGCGCGGTGCGCCTGGCCCCGCAAACAATAAGCTCAAAGGAGGGGTCGTGAAATGCATGACGTCCTGCGCGAGGAATCTGCCCAGGCGACGGTCGAATACGCCATCGTCACGGTGGCGCTGTTATCGATCGTGCTGGCGATTGCGGGGCTTTGGCGTGCTGGCACCGATGGGCACTTGGCGGCGCTGGTTGAGCGGGCGGCATCCCATGGCGTTGCCTCGACGTCGGTTATCGACGCCGCTGCGGACGCTAAGGACATCGCGTTGTATTGATATCGCGCGCGAGGACCGGGCGCAGTCTACGGTCGAGGCCGCTTTTTTGCTGCCGACGTTTCTGACGCTCATCCTTCTCGCACTGCAACCGGTGTGCCTGCTCTATACGCGCGCGGTCATGGAGTCTGCCGCCGCCGAGACCGCGCGGCTTATGACCACGACGACGGTGCAGGGCGACGATGACCTTAAGGAGTTCACTCGCCGCAGACTTGCCGCGGTGCCCAACGTCTCGATTTTTCATGCCGGCGGGCCGCTGTCGTGGGATATCGAGTTGGGGCGGGCCGGTGCCGGCGGCGTTTCGTCCGTGTCTGTTGCCGGCGAGGTTAAGCCGCTGCCCGTGATCGGTGCATTTGTGCAGGCCATGGGCAGTGCGGGTGAGGGCGGCTATGTTGAGCTCAAGGTCGACGTCTCGTATCGATCGCGTCCCGAATGGCTGGAGGGAGATTATGATTCATGGATTGCTGCATGGGATTAGGCGCTGCCTGTTGCGGGCGACGCAAGGGTTTGCGGCCCGCCGTCGACCAGGCGCTCGCCGCAAGCGGGGCGGCTTTATGGGCCGTGCCGGTATCGACTTGTTTATCGAAGACGGTGCCTATACCACGCTTTCCTCTGCGGTTGTCATTCTGGTGGTGCTTACGCTGCTGTTTTCGTCGACCGCGGCGATATGGAGCATGTCGCGCGCCGGAGACACCCAGGTGGCGGCCGATAGCGGTGCACTGGCGGGCGTCAACGTGGTGTCGTCCTATCACACAGTCGCCACGGTGGTGGATGCGAGCATTTTGAGTTTGGGCCTGGCGGGGTTTGCCACGATCGGCACCGGCTTGGTTGCCATTCTCATTCCGGGCGCCGAGGTCGTTGGCAGCGATATCATCGATACGGGAACCCAGATCATTAAAACACGCAACAAGTTTGCCAAAAGCGCGGCAAAGGGCCTGCAAAAGATTGAGACCGCCTTGCCGTACCTGGTTGCCGCGCGTGCCATGCAGGCAGTATCGGCGCAGGATACCGACGGTGTGACCTATACCGGTACGGCGCTTGCCGTGCCCAGGACATCCGAGTCGGATTTTGTTGCGCTCGAAGGATCCGAAATCTCGACCGATGCCATTAAAGATGCATCGGAAGATCTGGAGCGCGCGGCCGAGGAGCTGCAAAAAGCATCGGAGGAGACGGCGAAGGCCAAAGAGCGCGCCTGGCTAGCGGATTGCGGTGGATCGGATAAAGGTTCGGTCGGCAGCTGTTCGTGTATGTGGGAGCGCGCAAAAAGCCTAACGGATCTCTCCGGTGTTCAAAATCCGCATTACTCATCGAGCGTTACGTGGGAGCCTCAAGTTGCCCTTGATCGCGCGAAGGACTACTACCATTGGCGTCTGACAAATGAGAAGCCCCAAGGCTCGAGTGTCGAGATGAAGGCCGAGTCTGCGGCGCGTAAGGCGTTTTATACCTATGCGAGCGCGGAGGTCGATCGGGCATATATAACCGAGAACGGAGACAGGGTTTCCTCCTATATTCCGCTGCTGCCGCGCAACTCTGATGAGGTTCGGGCGACCGAGCTCTACACCGATGCAGTGTGGCCGACTAGCGTGAACGATGGCAAGGCGTATCTGCATTACGGAACGACCTGCCCTAACTATAAGAAAGGAACGCCGAGCGGATTTGCTTCGGTTGCCGATTACGATGGGCAGGGTAAATGCAGCAAATGCCATTTTGGCGTTTCGTCGCTTGGTGCTGTTGCGGCGCCTTCAACCTCTATCGAAAACGGCTTCGAGTATCACTTTGACAAGTTTAAAGACGCCCTGGAGGACTACGTCGACTGTCGCAACAAGGAGCTTGAGCTCGAGCGTCAGACCGAGGACGAAGCTGACCGTGCGGGCAATGCGTTCGATACCGCCATCAAAGAACTTTCCGGTGAGCGCCCGCGCATCGCCCCGCCCGGTCGCAACGGCGTGGTCGCCTTTGCGGTCTCGGGCGCCACCTCCGGTCCCGACGAGCTCAACTCTTCGTTTAACACGGCAGTTGAGCTTGGCGATCGTGGTGCAATTTCTGCTGCAGTGCTGGCGCCCGACGATGCGACCGCGCAGAACAACGTGCTCGCGCGTTTCTTCTCGACGCTGGAGGAGCGTTCGGGCGGCGTTGCCGGCGTGCTCGACGGCGTTATGGATGTTTGGGGCCGCCTGCTTGTGGGGTACGGAGACATCCAGGGTGCGGCTGACGAGCTTATGGGAGAGCTGATCGGTGGCTTGGGAGGGGGTAGCGGCGCGTTGGGCTCCATCGCGTCCTGGCTCGGTGACACCGTTTCGTCCTCCGTGGCGGTGCTGGGACTCGAACCGTGCGATTTGCGTCTGAGAAAACCGGTGCTGACCGATACCGCCAATGTCATCAAAAGTCCGGGGTCCGATATCGCAGGCATCTCCAAAACTCAAGATACCCTGCGAAAAATCCCCTTGGGCGTGACTGACCCCAAGGCACTTTGCGAGGCATTGGAGTATCACGTCGAGCGCACCATCAGTGGCGCGGTGTTTACGCTTGCGGAGATCCCGCTGCCCGGCGGCGGCTCCATCCCGCTCACTGTCGATGTTGCCACGCTGGTGGGGGCTTTTGGCGGTGGATCGTAATGGGCATTCGCGCGGGCTTGCGCGAGGAGCGTGCCCAGGCGACGGTCGAGATGGCTGTGGTCACGCCTGTCCTGCTCGTGCTGGCTCTCATCGCGTACAACGTCATGATCTTTGCCGGCGCGGCCGCGCGCTTCGACCGCGTGGTGCCCGACATCGTGCTGGCGCACGCTGTGGCGCCGGGCGGGGAGGGTGACGAGAGCTCCATTGACGCTTCCGCGACCGTTCAAGCTCAGATTCAGGATGCCATGGAGGGATATGACCTACAGGTCGAGGTCTCGAGCGAGCAGGGCACGGCGTCATCGGATGGTGGCCTGCTCTCTCTTTCTGGCACGTTTAGGACCTATACCTGCACCATGCACTACGAGCCGTGGCCGAGTTCGCTGAGCATCGCCGGCGTTTCCCTGGGGGCGCCGGCCGTGCTCTCGCATGAACGCGCGGTGACGGTCGATCCATGGCGTCCGGGGGTGGTCATGTGACCGCGGTCTCGTCCTATATCGCCTACGCTCGGGCGCTCAACAGGTTGGGCTGGACGCCGGCCGAGTTTGTGGTGGCGGAGTCGTTTACCGTGCGTCTGCGCGGCATGCTGGGACGGCGGCCGATTGCCGCCAGCGGACTGCCGCTTGTCATGGCGTTTCCGCGCTGCTCCTCGGTTCACACCTGCTTTATGGCCTATCCCATCGACATCGCCTTTATCGACCGTAGCGGCAACATCCTCGCGTGCTACGAAAACGTACGTCCCTGGCGTATGTGTTCCTGCCCCGGCGCCTGGGCGGTACTCGAGCGCCCTTCAATTATTGTTTCGCCCCCTGTTCTCCAACGCGTGCCGGCATGAGAAGGTGGAGCGAAAACTTCTTTCTGCCGGTTGATGCTTCTGACGTGCCGATTTATAGAACCGAGGCTATGCTCAAAAACTTTTTTAAAATTCTCGGTTGACCGGAGCGCGTCCTTGGTTATACTAATCAAGCCTTGAAACAAGGCACACCTCAAATGGCTG
>CATVQO010000026.1 GCA_958346165.1 uncultured Collinsella sp.
CGCGCGCGAGCACGGGCTTGAGCATGGAGCTCGCGTCGATGGAGCCCTCGGCAGAGCCGGCACCGATGATGGTGTGCATCTCGTCAATAAACAGGATGACGTCGTCAGCTTCGGTGGCCTCCTGGATCACGTTCTTGAGGCGCTCCTCAAACTCACCGCGATACTTGGCGCCCGCAACGAGGCCCGGCAGGTCGAGCGTCCAGATGTTCTGGTTCATAAGGTTCTCGGGCACGTTGCCAGCTGCAATCTGCTGAGCCAGACCCTCGACGATGGCCGTCTTGCCCACGCCGGGGTCGCCCAAGATAAGCGGATTGTTCTTGGTGCGACGCGAAAGGATCTCCATCATACGCTGGACTTCCTTTTCGCGACCAATTACAGGGTCGAGCTCGCCGTCGCGCGCCTTCTGCGTAAGGTTGGTGGCGAACTGCTTAAGCGTATCGGTGCCGCTCCCCTTTTGCTGCGACGCGTCCGAGCCGCTAAAGAACGGCAGGCCCGCACCGGGACGCCCGGCACCGGCGCCGGCGAGCGGACGCTTCTTGTCCTGGTCCTTGGCGGTAAGTTTCTCGATAGCCTTTTTGATGGAGGCGGACGACACACCCAGGCGCATGAGGATGTCCATGGCCATGCCGTTACCCTCTTCGACGATGCCAATCAGCAAGTGCTCGGTCGACACGTAGGTCTGGTTGTTCTCACGTGCCACGCGGAAGGAGCGCTCCATCACGCTAATGACGAGCGGCGTAAAGGCAAGCTTGGCAGCCTCGGTCTCCTCGCTGGGCTCGGGAACCGTGGTCTGGACCTCCTTGAGGGTGTCCATGATGTCGTCGTAGGAGATATCAAGCGAGCGCAGCGCCTCGGCAGCGATGCCCTCGTCCTCCTTGGCGAGTGCGAGCAGCAGGTGCTCGGTGCCCACCTTATTTGAGTGCAGATCGAGCGCCTCCTGTTTGGCCATCGACATGACCTTGCGCGCTCGATCGGTAAATCTATCTAACATGCTCGTTTCCTTACATGAGTTCATCGAAATCAAAACGCCCGCCCGTCGGCGGCGCTTTTGTCTCTTTACCCACAGGTTGTCTATGTTAACAGCTGGAGGAATATCTATAAACCCGGCTCACATGAATGCAGGTTATGACCGCATCGCGGGACTCACCGCGCAATGCGCGACAGGCGCCCCGCAAGAGAAACCCTAGGCGTCTTTCACCACGTCGGGACTCGTCGCACGCGATGCGCGATAGGCATCGGCCTCCTTGGAGACGCGTTCGAGCAGCTCGGATGTATCGACGCCCTCGACTTGCGCGACCGTTTCCACCGTCTGCATGGCGACCGCCCTCAGGTACGCGCACGCGCTGTCCCCCGGCTGCTCGAGGTCTATCTCCTCGCCGCCCTCCCGGGCAAAGCCGACCGCCATCACAAAGCCCATGATGCCCGAGACCAGAAAGCCCACCGCAAAGCTCGAATCTGCCTTGAGCTCTTCTCCGTCGGGGTGGACGATCTCTCTCACGCGGTCGATGATGATCGTATGGATGCCCTGCACGACCTGCTCGGCGGCACCCGCCCTCATGGTGATGACGATGCGCCGCAGCAGGCAGCGGACGTCGCGCCGGTCGAACGCCGAAAGGTCGCCCTCGCTCGAAAAATGCCAGAGGGCATCGGTGATGAGCTCGTTATCCTGCAGCAGCTGGGCTATGGCGATGGCGACGAGTTCATCGAAATCGTGAAAATAGTAGTAAAACGTTCCGCGATTGCACTGGGCGGCGCGGGTCACCTCGCCAACCGACAGCTCGAAGATGCTGTTGTTCTCGATGAGCTCCCAAAACGCCTCGATGATACGGGTGCGCGCATCGGGCGCATCGGCGTCCTTACGCGGTCTCGCCATGCGCCTCACCGCACCCCTGCGCCTTGGCGTTCATGATGAGCATCTGAAGACGGTTCTCCACGTTGGCGAAGCTCACGTCGGGATCGTAGTCGAGCGGCAGGAACTGCGCCGTGGGATACTGCTCCTTGAGCGCATGGATGAGCCCGCGCCCCACGACATGGTTGGGCAGACACCCGAACGGCTGCAGGATCACGAAGTTGCGGCAGCCGCGCTTGGCGTGCTCGAGAATCTCCGCCGGAATCAGCACGCCCTCGCCCGCATCGAACGTATGGTGCAGGATCTTATCGCTCGCGCGCACGAGCTCGGGCATGCGCGTCGGCGGCTCGTAGAGCGGGCTCGCCGCGCCCAGGCGGTCGCAACGGTCGTGCGCGAGCTCGAACAGGTTGTCCGCCGTGGCGTACCAGGCCTTTTCGGGCAGCGACAGGTCGACGTGGAACTCGCGCGACTGCGCATGCTTGTAGAAATAGGTCTTGCGGATCACGTCGGTCATGCGCGCCTCGATGACCTCGAGCCCGTTGTCCTCGAGGTAGCGCTCGATCTCGTGGTTGGCGCCGAGATGGAAATTGAGCAGGTACTCGCCCACGATGAGAACAGTCGGATGCGGGTTCGAGCGGTCGTACGGAACGGCGTCCATGATCGCAAGCGCGCGTTTGAAGCCCGTCGCCTGGCCTCTCAGCCCGGAGCGCTCCATGCCCTCGATAACCTCATCGAGCGCGCGGTCGAACGCAGCGTCCGCCGCGCCCTTCTCGAGCTCGTAGGGACGGATGCGCCTAAGCATGGCCTCGAGGGCATCGATCATGGGAAGACCGTAGGCGATCTGGATGCTCGGGCCAAGGCCGAGCTTGAAGCCCGGATGCGCATTGTGGGCATCGACGTCGTCGTTGGTGAGCACCGGGACATAGTCGTATCCCGCGTCGTCGAGCGCGCGGCGCAGCAGGGGCATGTAGTGCGTCAGGCGGCAGTCGCCGATATACTTGCCAGTCACCACGGCGACGTCGTGCGGGTCGTACTTACCGCTCTCGAGTGCCGCGAGCGCCTCGCCGATCACGATTTGCGCGGGGAAGCAGATGTCGTTGTGCACATAGCGTTTGCCCAGGCGGATGGCATCCTCGCGCCCGATATCAAGGGCCTCGGCGCGCACGCCCTGATTGCGCATCGCCGCGGTCATGAGCCTGCAGAACGCATGGGAGGTGTTGGGGACCAGCGCGATCTTGTCGTGCCGGTCGCGCTTGGTGTACTTGACCTTATACGGGTCGTCGAGCGGATGGACCGCGTGCACCCGGGCGCCCTCGGCACGCTCCTCCGCGCGACGACGGTTGACCGACTCGATAAACGAACGCACGCGAATGCCCATGGGACCGGCGACGTCGCTCTCATCGAGCTTGATCATCATCGGAACCTTGGAGCCCATCTCGCCCATCATGCGCGCGATCTCGTCGGTGAGATACGCATCGTGGCCGCAGCCGAAGCTGCCCATCTGCACGAGCTCGAGCTCGGGCGTCGATGCGACGATGACCGCGCACGACAGCATGCGCGCATGGTAGTTGTTCACGATGTCGATGCGGCTGTTGGAAAGATCGACGTTGCAGACCCCCGGCACCGCATCGGGCGTCAGCACGGGGATGCCGCGCTCAGAGAAGAGCTTGGGCAGCCCGTGGTTGACCAGCGGGTCGTTGTGGTACGGGCGCGAAGCGATCACCACCGCGTAGCCGCCGTCCTCGCGCAGGTTCTCGAGCACCTGCCTGCCGCGCAGCTGCAGCTGGTTCTCAAACGTCTCCTGCGCGCGGTCCGCCTGCTCGGTCGCCTTGGCAACCAGGTCGGCATCGATATCGAAGGTCTCCTTGCACCACGCCTTGAGCTGGCGGTTTCGGTCGCCCTCGTCGTACCAGTGGAACAGCGGCGTATCGAACGGAACGCCGAAACGCTCCTCCGGGTTATCGGAATTGCGCATCACGTAGGGGTATCCCTTTACGACGGCGCACATCCACTCGCTGGTAGAGGCGGTGTTTTCGGTGGGCACCGTCGTGATGATGGGCATGAAGATGCGGTCGACGCCGGCGTCGACGAGATTGCGGATGTGCCCGTGGACGAGCTTGGCCGGGAAGCACACGGTGTCGGATGTGACGTGCGCCAGACCGCGCTCGTACATCGCCTTGGTGCTGCGTCCCGAGACGCGCACCTTAAAGCCGAGCGTGCTGAAGAACGTCGACCAGAACGGCATGGTGTCCCAGAACTCGAGCACACGGGGAATGCCGATCGTGACATCGCGCCCCCCGCTGACGGGAACCGTGGGGTACGACTCGAACAGCAGCTTCTCGCGGTCGACAAAGAGATTGGGGGCAGCCGCGGTCCGGTCGCGCCCCGTGCCGGGTGCCTGTGCCTCGCAAGCACCCTGCGGACGCAGCTCCTCCGCCGCGGGAACCTCGCGCACGAGCTCATCCCATGAGATGGCGCCGCCGCGCGGGCAGCGATTGCCCGTGACGTAAAGCGAGCCGTCGCCAAATGCCACGACCGCGCGCTGGCAGCGGTTGTTGCACCGACGGCAGGTAACGCCGCCGAACTCGCGATGCTCGAAGCGCTCCACGGCATCGAGCCCGATAAACGACGTGCCGGCGTCGCCCTTGCGGCATTCCTCGCGCGCGAGCAGGGCGATACCGATAGCGCCCATCAGCCCCGGGTGGGGCGCACGCGTGACGGGTTTGCCCAGATACTGCTCGAATGCGCGCAGCACCGCGTCGTTTCGGAACGTGCCGCCCTGGACGACGACTTTGTCGCCCAGACGGTTGAGATTTGAAACGCGAATGACCTTGGTGAACACGTTCTCGATAATCGAACGGCAGAGACCGGCCATGATGTCGCCCGGACCCTTACCGCGCCGCTGCTCGGAAACGACGCTGCTGTTCATGAACACCGTGCAGCGGCTGCCGAGAACGGCGGGGGCTTTGGACGAAAATGCCTCGGTCGCGATATCCTCAACGGCTATTCCGAGGTTTTTGGCAAAACCCTCGAGGAACGAGCCGCAGCCCGCAGAGCACGCCTCGTTGACGACGATATCGGTCAGCACGCCGTGGTTGAGCCAGATGGCCTTCATATCCTGTCCGCCGATGTCGAGCACGAAGGTCGCATCGGGAACGCATGCGCACGCGGCGCGGGCGTGCGCGACCGTCTCGACCGTATGGTAGTCGGCGTGGAACGCGCGCGCGAAAAGCTCCTCGCCGTATCCCGTGGTGCCCACGGCATCGATCGCAAGCGTGACTCCCGCTGTCTCCCAGCGGTTCTTCAAGCTGACAAGACCCTGTTGGGCGACGTCGAGCGGTCTGCCGTTATTAGACGCGTAGAACGAATCGACAAGCTCACCCGCCTCATCGACCAGGGCGAACTTGGTCGTCGTGCTCCCCGAATCGATACCGAGCGCCACACGCACCGTCTCTCCGGGCGCATACGCATCCGGACCCTTTGCCGGCGTCTCTTTGCCATGGCGTGCCGTAAAATCCGCCTGCTCGGCAGGTGTGGCAAAAAAGGGCTGGGCAAGACGTCCCTCCCCGCTTGCGGGCGCGACCGTCTCGAGCTTATCCAGCCGGACAAAAGCGTCGGGAAGGTCGATCGGTTGGGACGATGCGAACATGTCGGTCAGCGACAGGGCGGCACCGCGCGCGACCATGATCTGCGGATCGCGCGGGACGATAACCTGATCGTCCGATAGATTCAGTTGCTCCCGGAACACGCGGACCAGTGTGGGGTTGTAGGCGAGCGTACCGCCCTCGAAGATTACCGGCGGCTCGATGTCGATACCCTGGGCCAGACCGCCGATCGTTTGGCGGGCGACCGCGTGAAGCGCCGAAAGCGCCAGGTCGGTGGTAGGAATGCCCTCGTTGAGCAGCGGCTGGATATCGGTCTTTGCGTACACGCCGCAGCGGCCCGAGACCTCGTGGACGGTCGTTCCCCGGCTTGCGAGCTGCTCGAACTCGCCCGATTCGGTGCCGACCCCCATGAGCTTTGCCATCTCGTCGATAAATGCACCGGTACCGCCTGCGCACGAGCCGTTCATGCGCATGTCGGCAACCTCGATGTCTCCCTTATCGTTGGTGCGGAAGAAGATCATCTTGGCGTCTTGGCCGCCCAGCTCGATGGCGCAGCGCGTCTGCGGATAGAACCTGCTGATCGCGAGCGCGTTGGCGACCACCTCCTGAACGTACGAGGCGCCCAGCGCGGTCGCGATATCGCGCGCACCCGAGCCGGTCACCGCAACGCGCAGTGACTCATGGGGAAAGCGCTCGGCGAGCTCGCCGAGCATGGCGCGCACGCTCGCTGTCTGACACGCCCCGTGGCGGCGATATCCCCACCACGCCTCGGTCATATCCTCGTGCATCGCGTAAACTTTGGTCGTCGTCGACCCTACGTCCAGTCCTACTAGCAACGCCATAATGCTCCGTCTCTCGCATTTTTCCCGCTAGAGATATACCACTCTACGTAATACAACAGACTGTTGTATTTAAACTCCGTATAAAAAGCGGCTGCCGAAACGCTTCAGCAGCCGCCGAATGCACCAACAGATTGTTCTGCGCGCTAGCACGTCGGGCAACGGAGCAGCACGGGCCCTCCGGTCATGTGCACCGCTCACGCCCGCGATGTCGCCGAGAGAGCTATCCACGCTTAGGGCTCCAACCAAGCAAGTCGCCCGCGCTCAGCAGATCCCTAAGCGAGCTACTCGCACTCAGGAGCCATAGCCTGCTCCAAGAGCTCGGCATGCTCCTCCTCGAAAACCGTCCCCACAGGGAAGGCGCGACGGAAGACGAAGCGGGAAATCGGACCGGCTACCAAAAGGTTCCACGGCAGCGCCATCACAAAATTATGCGGGATGTTGATCATCCAGATCGCGGGCACGGAATACAGGTTCGCAAGGATGCCGCCGGGCATGTGCGTCAGACCCTCACAGGCACCGTACAGCGACATGATGATGACCATGGGAACGACCATGCAGGAGCTGACGGCGAGCGTCATGGCAAGTGGCGAGCTCTTGCCCGGCGTGACCAAGTACTTAAAGGCGAAACCCTTGGCGAGCGGGCTGGCGACGAACCAGTCGCAGCACATGGCAAAAATGTAGGCAACGGGGAAGCCGAGCCACGCAGTGGCAACGACCTCGCCGTTGATGGCCCCGTGCTGCAGGGCAACGTTGTAGATGCTCATCCAGAGCACCATGCAAAAGCACATGATAAAGGTGAACAGCAGGCTCTCTCGTTTGTTGATAGGCATAAAGGGCAGATTCCTCTCTGTGTTGTGCCGCGGCGCCACGCAACAAAAACGGGCGGGCAAGATGGAGCTGTTGGAACTTCATCTCGCCCGCCCGTGGTACGCGCGTCTGCGACTACTTATGTGGTGGAACCAGCCTAGCACGAAACGCATGCGCTTCGTAAGCGTTGAGTTTATGAAGATGCAGGGCACCGATAATCCCCCGACCCCATAAGTTGCGGTGGAATACGGACTGTTTTGACCCTTTAAGCAGCAATTCAGTCCCTATTTCACCGCAACTCATTTGGTGCAAAGTAACCTGTCCCCCTTGTACCAATTAGCTGGTGTGGCGCCAGCGAGGGTCGGTGAGTGTACGTGCCACACCCAGACCAACGGGCAAAAACGCCACGATGAGCACTGCACGCACAAACCAACCGAGCATATTGACCGTATCGAAGGTGCACATGTAGTACATCGAGCGATACAGATACAGGCCCGGCACCATAATGACAATTGATGGCACCGTGAGGGCGATACGTGGGTAGGTGAGCTTGACTTCGGCCAAGCTTGCCAGCAGCCCCGATACCAGCGCGCCGATAAACGCTGCCGCCTCGGGAGGCATTCCCGCGCTGAGGCCCAGGAAGGGAAACATCGTCGGCGCATCGACGAGCGTAAGGCGCAAGGTATTGGACACGGCGCCGATCAGCCCAGCTGCCGCGGCCATCTTTACCGGGCTGTTGAACATCACCGAGAAGCCGAATACGCCAACGAAGCTCATCACCACGCGCAGGAGCGTAAGAGCAAGCGGCGAAAGGCCGAGCGGGGCAAAATCATCCGGTGCCAGCCCCACACATTCGGCAACCATCCAACCTACGAGGGTCGCCATCACAATAATCGACACAGCATACGAAAGACGTTCAATGCCGCTTCGCATATCGAGCTTAGCGATGTCGAGGCCTGCCGTAATGAGGGGAAAGCCGGGAATCACAAAGAGCATGGCGCCGATATAGCCTTCTTGGTGCGACATTGCCCCCGGTATGACCTGGCCAAGGCCGAGCAATGCCAGCAGATACGAAACGCAAGCGAGCGCAACACCAGTCGTCAGCGCGCTAAACTGGCCAAGACCCTGCTTGAGAATATGGGAGCGAGCAAAGTTACCGACACCAGCGCCTACGAATGCGCAGGCCATCTCGATAGGGCCGCCGCCGAGCAAGAAGACGAAGGCGCCGCAAGCACAGGCTGCCGCAAGGCCCTGTTGCCAGGAAGCGTAATCGGGCTTCGAGCTCTCAACGGTCTTGAGCATCTCGTGGTATTCGTGCACGGTAAACCGGCGCCCATACGTCTCGATTTCCTTTAAGAAGCTCTCCATCATCCAAATGCGATGGGTATTGACTCCCGTTGTGGGCAGGCTGACAACCTCGTTAAAGCAGTGGCCATCTTCGATGCAGGTGCACTCAAACGACAGAAGACTCAGGTCGACGTGAATCGTGACGCCGAGCACAGCGGCAACACGATTCATGGTATCGCGCACGCGCCAGGCACCCGTTCCGCTTGCCAGCATAAGCATGCCGGTGCGGCAGATGATGGATGATTTATCGGTGAGCGGCGCATCGACGGCAAGCTCATCGCCTGCCGTCACGATCTGGTGCCAGTCAGTTTTCATATGGAGCGCGCCGGCACGAACGCCGTGGTGCATGGGGGCTCTCGAAAGCAGCGAGTCAAGGCGCGAAGGCTGTGGGGGCTCCGTTGATTCGTCCTCAACCTCATCAGTCTCTTCATCGACCAGATCAAAGGAATCAAGCGGCGCTGGCTCGCGACGGTCGATCAGCTCCTCGTCCTCATCATCAAAGTAATTGAACTGATCGAGCATGTCCTCTTCGATTGCACGCTCGCTCGCGTCGTCCATATAGACGCTCCCTTCCTACCGACTAACCCCCATCCTAGACAGCGACGGCTAAAGGAAACATAAAAGAGACGGCTGTCATGCGAGCCATGCGCGCAATAGCCGTTGGATAGTCGTTTAAGAGCGTCCCTAATGACTACATCGATGTTCTAAGTATCAATCAAGTCAACGCCGCAGGTAGAGGACGGACAGCGAGCGACGTCCAGGGCGAACAAGTTGGCATGAAAAAGGCAAGGCATAGACCTTCTGGTCATGCCTTGCCTTTTGAATGACAAATTGTCGCCCTGGGCGGCGCGCAGCGTCAACTGGTTACGCGGTTCGTAGAACCGCGTAACTAGTTAGTACATCTTTGCGCCGGCGGGGATGGAGGCGTCGAGCTGGATCAGGTTGAGGCGCTCCTCACCATCCTCCTCGTGGATGGCACTGATGAGCATGCCGCAGCTGGGGATGCCCATCATCTTGCGCGGAGGCAGGTTGGTGATGGCGAGCAAGGTCTTGCCGACCAGGTCCTCGGGCTCGTAATAAGCGTGAATACCGGAGAGGATGGTGCGGTCGGTACCGGTACCGTCGTCGAGCGTAAAGTTCAGCAGCTTCTTGGACTTCTTGACGGCCTCGCATGCCTTGACCTTCACAGCGCGGAAATCGCTCTTGGAGAAGGTATCAAAGTCGACGAACTCCTCAAACAGCGGCTCAACGGCGATCTTGGAGTAATCGAGCGTGGGCTTAAGCGACTTAACGAATGGGCTCGCGGCGTTGCCGGCCTCTGCAGCCTTGGCGGCAGCGGCACCGGACTGGAAACCCTTCTCGGGCTTCATGTGCGGGAACAGCAGGACGTCGCGGATAGAAGCCTGGTTAGTAAGCAGCATGACCACGCGGTCGATACCAATGCCAATGCCGCCCGCGGGAGGCATACCGTACTCGAGGGCGCGCACGTAGTCCTCGTCATACTCCATAGCCTCATCGTCGCCGCCGGCCTTCTCGGCCATCTGGGCAGCAAAGCGCTCAGCCTGGTCGACCGGGTCGTTGAGCTCGGAGAACGCGTTGGCGTACTCGTGGCCGGCAATAACCAGCTCAAAGCGGTGCGTCAGGCGCGGGTCGTCCTCAAAACGCTTGGCAAGCGGGCTGACCTCGATGGGGTAATCGCACACGAAGGTCGGGTTGACGATGGTGTCCTCGCCCAGCTCATCGTAGATCTCGGCGATAATCTTGCCGGCGGTCCACTCGGGCTTAATCTCCAGGCCCTTCTCGCGCGCGGCGGAAGCAAGCTCCTCGACCGGCGTGTCGATGGTGACCTGCTTGCCGAGCACATCGGAGACGATGTCGGTCATGGGACGGCTGGCCCACTCACCAGAAAGGTCGATGGTCTGGCCCTGGTACTCGATGACCTCGAGGTTGCCGATGGCCTTGTTAGCCGCCTTAATGACGCCCTGGGCGAGCGCCTTCATGCCCTCGAGGTCGGAGAAGGCACGGTAGGCCTCCATCGTGGTGAACTCGGGGTTGTGGGTGAGGTCCATGCCCTCGTTACGGAAGATGCGGCCGATCTCGAACACGCGCTCAAAACCACCGACGATGCAGCGCTTGAGGTGCAGCTCGGTGGCAATACGCAGGTAGCACTCCTGATCGAGCGCGTTGAAGTGGGTAATGAACGGCTTGGCAGTAGCGCCGCCCTGGATGGTCTGCAGGATGGGGGTCTCGACCTCCATGTAACCGTCGGACTCCATAAAGCGACGGAAGGTAGAGAGAATCTGCGAACGCTTACGGAAGGTCTCGCGAACGTCGTCGTTGGCGATCAGGTCGACATAGCGCTGGCGATAGCGGGTCTCCTTGTCGGAAAGACCGTGGAACTTCTCGGGCAGCGGACGAACGGCCTTGGAAAGCAGGGTCGCGCTCTTAGGGGCAACGGAAAGCTGGCCGCGCTGGGTGCGCACGACCACGCCGGTCACGCCCAGGATGTCGCCCAGGTCGAGGGCCTTGAGCGTATTCCAGGCAGCCTCGTCCATGTCGTTGATGCGGCAGAACAGTTGAATCTCGGCAGTCGCATCGCGCACGACGATGAACATGATCTTGCCCTGACCGCGCTTGGCGACCACACGGCCGGCAATCTTCACGACATCCTCGGTGTCCTCACCATCGGCAAGATCGGCGTACTTAGTCTCGATATCGGCGACGTAGTCCTCAAGCTCAGAGTGCTCAGGATAGGGGTTCTGGCCCGCCTCGAACAGGGCGGCGCGCTTGGCCAGGCGGGTGGCGCGCTCGTCGTTGAGCGTCGATGCCTGATCGGCGGCGTTCTGGTTCTCTGCCATAAGTTAGCTCCTCAAACTAAAACGCTCCCCAGGATTCGGTCCCAGGGAGCGAAAACATACCTTTACGCGGGACCGTGGTCTAGCGTGCGATCTTGGCGATGGTGTAGACGCGAGTCTTGCCGGAAGGCGTAACGACCTCGACGGAGTCGCCCTCGCCGTGACCAATGATGGCGTGACCGACCGGAGACTCGTTGGAAATCTTGTGCTCGAGCGAGTTGGTCTCGGTGGTACCGACGAGCGTGACTTCCATGACCTCACCGTTGGGATCAATCAGAGAAACGGTGGAACCGATGGAGACGGTCAGATCACCTGTGGTGGCAGCAACCTGAGCGTTGGCAAGGATGGCCTGGATCTCGGCAATACGAGCGGCGTTCTGGGCCTGCTTGTCCTTGGCGGCATCGTACTCGGAGTTCTCCGAAAGGTCGCCGAACGCGCGGGCTTCCTTGATGTCCTCGACGATCTCCTTGGCGTAATCGCCCTCACGCCAAGCGAGCTCCTCGACGAGCTTCTGGCGGCCCTCAGCGGTCAGTACGATCTGGCTTGCGTCCATACGGATATCTCCCCAACTCTGATCAAACAATCAACTGTCAACAAAACGAAAAAGACCGGCTAGCCTGCGGGCAAGCCGGTCAGGTGCTCACCCCAAAGGGATGGGACTACTCTGCGTCCGCGTCGCTGTCCTCTGCCTGCTTCTTCTTGGCAGCAGCGAGCTTGGCCTCGAGCTCAGCGATCTCCTTGTCCTCCTCGGACTGCTCGACCACGACCTCCTCGGCCTGCTTGGTCTCGGCCTTATCGTCGCCCTCCATACCCTCGCGGATATTCTTGACGGTAGAGCCGAGGGACTTGCCGAGCTTCGGCAGGTTCTTGGGCCCGAAGATAATCAGGACAACGACGAAAATAATGATGAGCTCAGGAGCCCTCAATCCAAACATGTAGACCTCCACAATACAGCGAGACAAGCTCGAATGAGTATACCGCGGGTATCGCGGTATCACAACAATAGCTAAAAAAAGGGACCGCAAGAAGCGGTCCCTCCTCATGCTCTGGTCGGGTTGACTGGATTTGAACCAGCGACCCCTGCGTCCCGAACGCAGTGCTCTACCAAACTGAGCCACAACCCGTTAGCTCGACTATAGTAACAAAGATTTCCGTCGTGTGCTAGAGAAATTTTTACTTCTTTGGCACTTCGATGCGAACCGTGTTGGGAATGAGCTCCGTCGCGCAGGACCACCAGCCGTTTTGCAGGGCAGCGTCGGCAAGCCTTTCGGCCGTGGCGGCGGTGTCGCAAATGGCAAATGAGCAGGCACCCGATCCGCACACATCTACAGCAACGGTGCCGTCCTGTTTACGCAGCCAATCGAGAACCGTTTGAATCTGCGGCTCCATCTGTGCGGAAATGACACCTAGGTTGTTATGGATGAGCGCATATGCCGTCTCGGCATCACCAGCATGCAAGGCAGAAGCTATCGCGCCGGGCTTGTCTGCAGGCACCGGAGCCTCGTCAAAACGTCGATAGGCTTCAATTGTTGAAACGCTTGCCTCGCGCGGCTTGACCAACACGACGGGCGTTGCGGGCAGCGCGGGATACTCAGTTGCCAGCACGTCTCCCCCACCTACGTAGAACGCAAGGCTCGCGTGCAAAAAGAACGGGACGTCAGCACCAATACCCCGCGCAATGTCGTCGAGCGCGGGGTCGGTGCGATCAATTCCCCAGAGCTCCGCCAAGGCGACAATGACCGCGGCCGCGTCCGTCGAGGGGCCGCCCAAGCCGGCGCACAATGGAATGCGCTTCTCAATCGTCACGCAGATGTTTGCCTCGCAACCATAATGCTCGGCCATAGCAACCGCAGCCCGATACGCCGTATTCTTTTGCATGGGAAAATCTGATGCCGGAACCGTCTGGACGGTCAGCGCCTGCGCCGGCGCGACCGTCACGGAATCGGAAAGACCGACGGCTGCCATCAGGGAATCGACCCTGTGGTAGCCGCGGTCATCGCGCTCGGTATGAACCCCCAGGTAGAGGTTAATCTTTGCCGGCGCGGAAAGAGTCAGGGACCGATCGGTCACCGTTAGTGCTCCTCGAGCTGATTGCCGAGCGGGGTAAAAATGTGCTCACCGCTCTCGGGGTCGAACAGCTCGACCTGCCCGGTGAGGACATCGATATACTGGTAGGACTGACGCGACTTGCGGCCGCGACGTTCGTCAACCTCGACGATAAAGACGGCGGGGTGGACGCTCTTGATGGTGCCCATGCGCTCGACGACGCGGGTGCGGCCCATGTTGG
>CATVQO010000027.1 GCA_958346165.1 uncultured Collinsella sp.
ACGTGGGCAAGAGCGTGGGCGAGGTCATCGCCGAGCGATTCCTGTCGATTGACAAACTTATCTTGGCGAGCGAAGAGGATATTGCCGAGTGCGAGGGCATCGGTCCCAAGATTGCGGCGAGCGTCAAACAATTCCTGGCCGTGCCCGAGAACCTTGCCGTGCTGGAACGTCTGCGCCAAGCGGGCCTGTCGCTCGAAGTCGACCTGGGCGCTGCACACGCGCAAGCCGCAGCCGACGCTGGCGTGGCGGGCGAGCTCGCCGACGCACAACCACTCGCGGGCCTGACCTTCGTGCTTACCGGCACGCTTGTCAATCGCACGCGCGACGAGGCGGGCGCGGCGCTCAAGGTGCTTGGCGCCAAGGTTTCGGGCAGCGTGTCAAAGAAGACGAGCTATCTGGTCGCCGGCCCCAAAGCGGGCTCAAAGCTCACCAAGGCCGAGCAGCTGGGTGTGCCCGTGTTGGATGAGGCGGCACTTGAACAGATTTTGGCGACGGGTAGGGTCCCGGAGGCATAATGATTTGTTGAGGAACTGCGCAGAGGCTCAGTTCCTCAACATCTCCTTATAGTGTTTGCCTGTTCAATTTCGATATCGTTTCCCTCGTATGATCCAGATGCGTCTACCGACTCAAAGCGTGAGTAGGAAACTCTTGTCCCAACTTTGATTTGGGAAAGCTTGTCTTTGATTCGGCCAGATGAGGGGAATGTAATCCGGGTTTGCTTTCCAGCGTCGGTGTAGCGGGGACTGTTGTCTGTTTGGATTACGAGTTCCGTTCCCTCAATAGAATGAACGCTGCCGGCTCCAAAGACAAGGTAATCATCTCCTCCGCTATAGCGGGCTCTATCTGTGCATGAAGAAACGGATGCAAACATAGCGAAAATCACCAATATCGTAACCAGGGCAAAGGCCGTGGTGCCATAGCATTTTGATGGTGCCATCCGGTCTACCAAAAGACTGTTCCGTTCAATTTGACCATATTGGGCGTTGCATAGTTAATCGCTCGGGGATAAGTGTTCCATCCGTCGAATACTTCGAGCCACTGCAGTTCGATGCCAGAGCTTCCATTATGCCCAGTAAAATAGCCAGTTACCGTGACTGTATGACCTGATAGCTCGACGGATCCTTCACTGTTTCGGCTGTTGATCCACATATGATACAAGCCGATATTCCCTTGATCGATAGTTGCTCTGTACTGAGCGAATTGAGGCTGATAACCGAAAAATTGAGTATTAAGTGCTCTACCCTTTTGAGCGGCAAGACTTTTAAACGGAACAATTCCATCTGGGATGATCGTGCTTCCGTACTCGACGCCCTGATCATTGGTCTTATACGTTGTTGTGCCAGTGACGTTCCATATTTCTTTATAATAATCGGGATTAAATTGATTAGCGTTTGAACTGGTGAGACCGTAATGCATTGATACAGCGTACAAGGCAGAAACGACGCATGCATACTTATTAGTGCGGGCTTCAACTAATGATTCCGAGACTCCTCGGAACGGTATTCCGTTTAAATCGTCTATTTGGAAATGCAACATCAAGTCATCTTCATTGATAATGACTGCATTCCATGAAGTTGGGTTATTGCTTTGAGGTGCTATACCCTTTTCGGTGACAATCGGGACAGACCGTATATTGTTATAGTTGGTTACACAGTCTCTAGTTCCTGGCACCAAAGTTCCATATTCAATATCGTTGTACGAAATTAGTACGGTTGGGTTTATGGCCTGTTGGCCGGAATAAGTTGAAATGGCGTTTGATAGAGAAGCTGAAATCGGAAGAATGGTATCGCCGAGGGTTATCTCCTTCAGAAGCCCAGGATATGATGCGTCAAGTATTAAATAACCGTAAGGGCTTCCTTCCCTTGTGACACTGATTTCATAGCCACAGATAAGGCCGATTTGTTGGCATACGGGAACGATTTGCTCGATCTCTAAGTTCGCGGATCCGTCGACGATGGGCAACAGGGAAAGTGCGTAGTC
This sequence comes from uncultured Collinsella sp., assembly GCA_958346165.1. Next base: position 1,981 of record CATVQO010000027.1, read on the forward strand.
TTGTGCTAGGTCTGATGTAAAAGCGACGGATGAGTTTGAGTCGGCAGCGAATACTCTTGTTGGGCGTGACGCGGATAAGCCGATGATCGAGGCTAGGCCGAGAAGAAACGAGCGACGTGATTGAACTCTGGGCATAATGTCTCCTGCCTATGGGGGGCAATATGCTGTCATTTTATTTGCTACATAATACAATCTAATTCGGATTAAGGTAAATGGATGGAATTGCTCGATAAATGGTAGTGATTAGCGGGCCGGTATCGCGATCCTCGTCACATACGCCCCTGGGTCGTCGCTGATGATGTCGTCGATGAGGGCGATTTCGCGCGAGGGACCGGCGGGGGACAGGTCGCGCTCGTGCATGTAATCGAGTAAGCGCTCATAGCGCGGGGCCGCCTGACCGTGCGTGCCGTGGAAGCTGACCGTCAGACACCGCGCGGCGGGACGTACTTCGACATCGCCCAGGTAATCGTCCGTGTCATCGAGCAGCATAAAGACCTCGTCGTAGCCGTCAAAGTCGCCGGCGGCGAGGCGCACGGCGCTAATCCCGACGCCTAAGTTGCCCAGAAAGACAAAGGTCTCGTGCTGGCCCTTCTGCAGCTGACGAATCTGCCACTCCAGCGCATAGGCGTCGGTAGGCTTGACGCGTTCGCGCAATACGGCGCAGCGAAGCTCGGGCGCATCGATTGTGCAAATGGTATCGAGCTCGGTGTTCAGGGCATCGTGAAGCAGGGCAAGCCGGTTGTCGATCTTGCGCGACACGCGCTCCAGCTCGCGGCGCTTGCGCTCGATGAGCTCCTGCTGCTGCGCCAGCTGCCGCTGAATGAGGTCCACATCGCGCGTGGTCACAAACTCACGGATTTGTGCGAGCGGCAAGTCGAGAACACGCAGATGACTGATGGTGTTGAGGGTGGAGAGCTGCCGCGATCCGTAGTAGCGGTATCCACTTGCCGGATCGATGTGCGTCGGATCCAGCAAGCCCATCTGCTCGTAATGACGTAGCGTGCCCACGCTCAGGTTAAACAGGCGCGCAATCTCGCCAATGCGGAGCAGGCCCTCAGTATGTTCACTTGGCGTGTCGGTCACAGGACCGCTCCTTTCGGTAAAAAGCAGGGGAGAGGTGCCAGCCTGTGTCGCCTCGCTACGCTACCAACTTGTCAAAAGCTCCGCGGCGGTTGAGTACGGTAAATGCGACAACACAGATGACTGCCGACAAAATCGATCCGCACGGCGAGGCGATGCCCATGGGAAACAGCGTGTCGGAATAGGCGTTCGACAGCAGCCACGCGCCCGGCACGCGAATGAGCGCCACGGCCAGCACGTTGTGCGCAAAGCCGATATAGCTCTTGCCATACGCAGCGAAAAAGCCGCTAAAGCAAATGTGGATGCCGGCAAAAATCGCGTCGAAAATGTAGCTGCGCATGTAGCCAGTGCCGGCCGCGACCACTGCGGCGTCCTTGGCAAAAAAGCCGATAAACGCCGGCGCCACTAGCCACATCAGCACCGTGATCAGGCAACCGTACACCACCGAGATGGTCATGGCGTCCTTGAGTACCTGACGTGCGCGGTCGCCCTTGCCCGCGCCGGCATTTTGCGCCGTGAGCGCGCTGACGGTGGCACCCATGGAACTTGGCACAATGAACAAAAAGCTGATCATCTTTTCGACCAGGCCCACGGCGGCGGCGTCGACGAGCCCTCGGTGGTTGGCGATGACGGTGATAAACATAAACGCCACCTGGATGCAGCCGTCCTGCACGGCCACGGGCACGCCAATCTTAAGAATGCTGCCGAGCACCTCGGGCTGGGGGCGCAGGTCGCTGCGCTTTACGTGGATGTTCGTGCGGCGGCTCTTGAGCCACACGAGCGCGAGGGCAACGCTGGCCGTCTGGGCGGTCACCGTGCCGAGCGCCGCGCCCACGGGGCCGAGCCCCATGTGGCCGATAAACAGAAAATCGAGCGCGATGTTAATGATGCACGCCACGCCGATCACGTACATGGGCGAGCGCGAATCGCCCAGCCCGCGAAAGATGGCCGAAAGAATGTTGTATGCGGCGATAAACGGAATGCCGACAAAGCAGATACGCAGGTAGGCGGCGGTTCCTTCGACTGCCTCGGCCGGCGTGCCAATGAGCGCCACGATCTGTGGGCACAGTGCGAGCAGGACAGCGGCCAGCACCACCGAGACGCCCATAAAGAGCGTGATGGTGTTGCCGATGGCGGTCTCGGCGCGGTCGAAGCGGCGCGAACCCACGGCGTGACCGACGATGACCGTCGTTCCCATGGCTAGACCCACGAGCGTCACGGTAATGATATAGAGCGTCTGCGCACCATTGCCCACGGCGGTGATGCCGGCGGCGCCGCTAAACTGCCCCATCATGTACAGATCGGCCATGCCGTAGAGCATCTGCAAAAAGTACGAGAGCATATAAGGCAGGGCAAAGACCGCGATGGTCTTAAGGACATTGCCGCGTGTGAGGTCGTGTTCCATGGGCGGGGCTTTCTGGCTGGGTTCGTTTACGTACCAGTGTAGTGAAAACCCTACAACGATTGTAGAGTCAAGGTTTGTGTTGACGCCGGAGCGAAAAAGTCTCGCGCACCATTATTCCGAGTGAATATGGACACACGTCACGAGAACTCGCCGCCGTCGCTAACCTTGCAGAAAACGATTTCGGAATACTTGACACCATTATTCGGCGCGCAATAATACGTGCGTTTGCGAACAACGTTTGATGGGGGTTGAACCTGCGTGCGCAATCTCAAAATACTGTTTTCCTATCTAGGGGCATACCGTCGCGATGCCATCCTCGGCGTGTTCTTTGTGTCGGTCGAGACGGTGCTCGAGCTGTTTATCCCGGTCATCATGGCCAACATCATCGATGTGGGCGTGCCTGCGGGTGATATCAACTACATGCTGCTGCAGGGCGCGTACATGTTGGTGTGCGCTGCGCTTTCGCTGGTACTGGGCTTGGGTTATGCCCGCACGTCCGCCCGCGTTGCCTCGGGCCTAGGCGCTAACCTGCGCGAGGCCGAGTACAAAAAGATTCAGACGCTCGCTTTTGGTAACCTGGACAACTACGACGCCAGCTCGCTCGTCACCCGCATGACCACGGACATCACCGTTATCCAAAATGCTGTGGGCAACGGCTTTCGCCCTATGGTGCGCGGCCCGGTGACGCTTATCGTCGGCCTTATCTACGCGCTGATGCTGTCGCGCCCGCTCGCCACCGTCTTTGCGATCATCTTGCCCGTGCTGGCAATCGTACTGGGCGTCATCACCTATCGCGTCAGTCCGCTCTACCGCCAACTCCAGACCTCGATGGACCACCTCAACGGCGTGGTACAGGAAGACCTCACCGCCGTGCGTGCCGTCAAGGCCTACGTTCGTACCGAGCACGAGGAGGCCAAGTTCGACGCAGTCAATACCGAGCTTGCGCGCACTGCGACAAAGACCTTTGGCAGCGCGGTGCTCAACCTGCCGGTGTTTCAGCTGTCGATGTACGTGGCTGCGCTCTCCATCCTGTGGATTGGCGGCCGCATGATTCTCGCCGGCAAGCTGGGCGTGGGCTCGCTCACGGGCTTTATGAGCTACGTGCTGCTGATCATGAACTCGCTCATGATGATTTCCAACGTGTTTTTGCTGCTCACGCGCGCTCTTACGAGTGTGGGCCGTATCACAGAGGTGCTCGATGAAGAGCCCTTTATCGCCAATCCTGCGGGGGACCTCGCGACTGCGGCGCCAACGGACGGCAGTATCGAGTTTCGCGACGTGTCGTTTAAATACCGCGCGGATGCTGCCGAGGATGTGCTCGAGCATATCGACCTTCGCATCGAGAGCGGCTCGACGGTGGGCATCCTCGGCGGCACGGGCTCGGGCAAGAGTTCGCTTGTACAGCTGATTGCGCGCCTGTACGACGCCACTGAGGGCACCGTGCTTGTGGGCGGACACGACGTGCGCGACTACGACCTCGCGACCTTACGCGACGCCGTGGGCATTGTGCTGCAAAAGAACGTGCTGTTTACGGGTACCGTGCGCGAGAACCTGCAGTGGGGCAATCCGCAGGCGTCGGACGATGAGCTCCTCGCGGCTTGCCGCGCGGCGTGCGTGGACGAGTTCCTTGATCGCATCGGCGGGCTGGACGGCGAGTTGGGCCAAGGCGGCGCCGGTGTCTCGGGTGGCCAGAAGCAACGCCTGTGCATCGCGCGCACGCTGCTCAAGCATCCGCGCGTGCTCATTTTTGATGACTCCACCAGCGCGGTCGATATGGCGACCGACGCTAAGATTCGCGAGCACATCGCCCGGATTTCCGATACGACCGTGCTCATCATCGCCCAGCGCATCGCGAGTGTCATGGATGCCGATCGCATTGTGGTATTGGACGACGGTCGTGTCCACGGCGTGGGCACGCACGAGGAACTGCTAGCGGGCGACAACATATACCAGGAGATTTACGCCTCGCAGATGGAGTTTGCGGGGAACGCGGACGCCGGCGATGGCAACGACGGTGGCTGCGCGAATGATCCATTTTCCTCCGTCGCATGCGGATCACCCTTGGAAGGGGGTGAGCGCCATGCCTAAGACCGCAGCCCAAGCACGCCCGGCCGACCTCAAGCGCACTGTGCGTCGCTTGCTCTCCTACATGGGGCATGCCAAGTTCTCGTTGCTCGCGGTGGGCGTGCTCGCCTCCGTCGCCGCCATCGCGAGCCTCGCCGGCACCTACATGGTGCGCCCCATCGTTAACGGCTTGGCTACGGGCGGGGAGGAACTGCTTGCCAAGCAGGTCATCCTGACGGCGATCATCTACGCTGCGGGCGTGCTCTCGGCCCTGGGCTACTCGCAGATTATGGTGCGCGCGGCCCAACACGTGGTGTCCGATATTCGCCGCGACCTGTTCGCGCACATCCAGACGCTGCCGCTCAGTTATTTTGACAGCACGCGCTCGGGCGACATCATGAGTTTTTTCACCAACGACGTCGACACCGTCTCCGAGGCGCTCAACAACAGCTTTGCCAACGTGATTCAGGCCGCCATTCAGGTTGTGGGTACCACGGCTATGCTCATCATCCTTAACTGGCAGCTCACGATTATCACACTCGTGTGCGATGCGGCCATTGTGCTGTATGCGCGCTACTCGGGCGCGCGCTCTAAGCGTTTCTTTGCTGCCCAGCAGGCATCGCTTGGCGACCTGGACGGATATATCGAAGAAATGGTCTCGGGCCAAAAGGTCATCAAGGTCTTTAACCGTGAGGCAGCGAATGTCGCCGGCTTCACCTGCCGCAACGACGAGCTTCGCCGCACCGGTACCGCCGCCGTGAGCTATGCCAACTCCATGGTGCCCATGACCGTCGTGATTGGCTACGTCAACTATGCCATCGTCGCCGTGGCGGGCGGCATGCTCTGCATCAAGGGGCTCGCCGATGTGGGCGCACTTGCAAGCTACCTGGTCTTTGTGCGCCAGGCCGCCATGCCCATCAACCAGTTTACGCAGCTCGGCAACTTCTTGCTCAACGCGTTGGCCGGTGCCGAGCGCCTGTTTGCGGCTATGGACCTTGAGCCCGAGGTGGACGAGGGCTGCGTGGAGCTGGTGCAGACGGGCGATGCCGCGTGGGCGTGGAAAATTCCCGAGGGCCAGGGCGTGGGCGTCTACGGGCACCTGCATGACGTGGCAGCCGTTGATGAGTCGGGCCGCGCGGTGGCCGCCGACGGCACCGAGCTCACGTGCGGCTTGGTCCCGCTTGCCGGCGACGTGCGCTTCCATGCCGTGGACTTTTCCTACGTGCCGGGCGCCCGCGTGCTCACGGACCTCAACCTGTTTGCCAAGCCGGGGCAAAAGATTGCGTTTGTGGGCTCCACGGGCGCCGGCAAGACGACCATCACCAACCTCATCAACCGCTTCTACGAGGTCGATGACGGCGAGATCACGTACGACGGCATCGACGTCAAGCACATTGCCAAGGCCAGCCTGCGCGGGTCGCTCGGCATTGTACTGCAGGACACGCACCTGTTTAGCGGCACCATTGCGCAGAACATTCGCTTTGGCAAGCTCGACGCGTCCGACGAGGAGGTGCGCGCCGCCGCCGAGGCCGCCTGCGCGGATTCGTTTATCCGCCGCCTGCCTAGAGGCTACGACACACCGGTCACGGCCGACGGCGCCAACCTGTCGCAGGGCCAGCGCCAGCTGCTCGCCATCGCGCGCGTGGCCGTCGCCGACCCGCCGGTGCTCATCCTGGACGAGGCCACTTCGAGTATCGACACGCGTACCGAAAAGCTCATCGAGCGCGGTATGGACCGCATCATGCGCGGTCGCACCACGTTTATGATCGCGCACCGCCTGTCCACTGTCCGCGACGCCGACGCCATCATGGTCCTCGAACACGGTCGCATCATCGAGCGCGGCACGCACGAAGAGCTGCTCGCCCAGCACGGCGAGTACTGGCAGCTGGCGCATGGCTTAAAAGAGCTGGATTAACCCGTTCGAGCACGATGCTTTGATCCCTCCGTGCCCCTCACTTCGCCTCAAACCATCACAACATTCGACGTTTTTTGCCAAAAACGGGAAAAGCATCGAATGTTGTGATGGTTTTTCTACCACTCGACCGGGTGGAATCGCTTTCTTGCGCACGAAGGTGTGCGGACCCGTGGGCAGGGGAATAAGGTTGGTTATCCGACTCCATTGGAGGGCTCATGGACCTGCCGATCGTCCTGTCCCATAAGACTGCCTGGCTGTACCACAACGTGGCGCGCCCGTCCGAGCCGCTCTCGCGAGCAAGCAGTCTATACGATGGGGACTCGCTTGCTAACGAGGCGGAGCCGACTGCGAGCCTGCCCAAATTGGGACTCGATGCCAAGGGCCTGAGGGCTTCAACGGCAGTTGGGATCGTTACCGACTATCTGGTCTCGCTCGGTATTCCACGAGAAGAGCTCGATCATGTCGACACGCTCGTCAACTTCGATTTTGAGCGCTCGACGCCGGCTGGATTTAGGTGCCACGTGTTTGGGTCGCCGGTACCTCCGGGCCATCTTATCGAGGTGGCAGAGGACCTTCTAGTGGTTGATGAGGCCATGTGCTTTGTCCAGGCGGGTTCGTGGATGAGTGAGCCCGAGCAGCTGGAATATGGGTATGAAATCTGCGCCCGATACCATTTGAATCATCTGTCAACAGGCGATTATATCGAGATGGGGCAGAGGTATACCGTTGCCGACTTGATTGCCTATTGCAATGAGAACCGATCTCGTCAGGGGGCTATACGCGCGGCTGCCGTGCTCAGGCGCGTGCACGATGGCGCGCGGTCGCCCATGGAGACGGCCACCGCAATCATGGTCGTAGCAAAGCGTTCCCAGGGAGGGCTGGGATACGCCAAGGTCGAGCTCAACCATCGGGTCAATGTTCCCAACGAGTTCAAGTATCTCGCAAAGGCCGGGTATTTCGAGATCGACGTATATGCGCCTGCGAGCGGTACGGGGGTTGAATACAACGGCTCGGACCATCTTGATAAACAGCGCAGCGCGTCGGATGCGGAGCGTATGACCGTGCTGAGCGCGCTGGGCTTTAGGATGATCGTCCTCACCGGGACTCAGTTTGCCCATCAGCTGCAATTGCATCGGGCGATGAACGCTATCGCGCTCGCTATGGGCCTTAAGTGCGACCGGAGCGAGGCATTCCAGAAACGTCAGAACGACCTGCGAGAATTCGTGATTCGGCACTGGGATGGCGGCCTTTAGGGGCGCTTTGGTCCTTCTACGGGGTGCCGTGGGCAGGCAAACCATCACAACATTCGACGTTTTTCGCCAAAATCGGGAAAAGCATCGAATGTTGTGATGGTTTGTATGCTGAGGATGGGCTTGGAAAGTCCTTTTTGCTCGAAGCGACCTGTCCTGTCGTACGGGTGTCGGCATGATTCTCTCGTGGGGTATTATGTTTTCCGAAGAATAAAACGCTGCGTGAGGGGAGGGTGCGTGGACGGGCACGTGCAACATGACGGCTTTGGCCGCGATATCAACTACCTGCGCATTGCCGTTACCGACAAGTGCAATTTCCGCTGCGTTTACTGCATGCCGGCCGATGGCGTGGCGCCCCGTGCGCACGACGAGCTGCTCAGCGCCGAGGAAATCGCCCGCTTTGTGCGCCTGGTGGCGGGAGAGGGCATTCGCCGCGTGCGCCTGACGGGTGGCGAGCCGCTGGTCAGCCGCCGTATCATCCCGCTCATTCGCGACATCCGCGCGATCCCGCAGATCGAGGACATTTCGCTCACCACCAACGGCGCCCTGCTGCCCAAGCTGGCACCGCAGCTCAAAGATGCCGGGCTTAACCGCGTCAACATTTCGCTCGACACACTCGACCCTACGCTCTTTGGAAAGATCACGCGCTTGGGCCGACTCGAGCAGACCATGGCTGGCATCGACGCGGCGCTGGCTTGGGGCTTTGAGCCCGTTAAGGTCAACTGCGTTGTGGTGCGCCGGCTCAACCAGGATGTGGCGGCCCTCGCGAGGCTCACGCTCGACCGCCCCATCCACCTGCGCTTTATCGAATACATGCCCATCGGCGACGAGCACACGAGCTCGCATTGCACTGTGGACCCGCATGCGCCCGCGCTCAATCCCGAGCTGTGGGACGCGAGCGATACCGTGCCGAGCGACGAGCTGCGGGCGCGCATCAATGACGGGGCCGCCGCGACGGGACTGGGCGAGCTCGAGCCGCTCGACATCAACGACGCCCCTGCCGGCGCGGGCCCTGCGCGCTATTGGCACTTTCCGGGTGCGGCGGGTACGGTCGGCTTCATCAGCGCCATGTCCAACCATTTTTGCGCGAACTGCAACCGTCTGCGCCTGACGGCCGATGGCAACGTGCGTCCGTGCCTGTTCAGCGATGCCGAGTATTCGGTGCGTGAGGCGCTGCGTCGTGGTGATGATATGCAGGTGCTTTCGATTTGGCGCGATGCCGTGGCCCACAAACCGCAGGAACACGCGATAATTGAGGGCACGCAACGATTTATGTCCCAAATCGGAGGATGATCATATGGCCAAGAGCAGGTACGCCGATGCCACCAAGGCCGCTCGCAGGGCCGCGATGTCTGCCCACAAAGCCACGGTCGCGGCGAATGCTGGCAACGTCGACGCGTCCGCGCAGCCGACTACCAGTGCTGCCACCGAGCCCGCCCGCGACGCCCGTCGCGACGAACTGACGCACGTGGACGCCAAGGGCGAGGTTCGCATGGTCGACGTGTCCGACAAGGCCGAGACCCATCGCATCGCTATCGCCGAGGGCACCATCCTCATGCACCCCGAGACGCAGGCCATGGTGCTGCAGGACCGCGCCAAAAAGGGCGATGTGCTTGCCTGCGCGCGCGTGGCGGGCATCATGGCCATCAAGCGCACGAGCGACATCATCCCCATGTGCCATCCGCTGCTCATTACCAAGAGCAAGTGCGACATTGCGCCCATCGCTTCGGCGGGGACGCCGGCCGAGGACGTGCCCGAGGGCTGGGCGCCGGCGCGCGCGGACGGACAGGTTGGCTTTCACGTGCTGGTTACGGCCGGCGTAACGGGAAAGACGGGTATCGAGATGGAGGCCCTGACCGGCGCGAGTGCCGCGTGCCTAACGATCTATGACATGTGCAAGGCGGTCGATCGCGGCATGGAGATCGTCGACGTGCGCCTGCTGCACAAGGAGGGCGGCCGCTCGGGTGTGTGGGATCGCGCAGAGCGTCGGGCCGCTGCCGTTGAGGCCGTGGGAGCCGCGGGCAACGCGCCCGCGAGCGCATCCGTCGCCGTCGCGCCCGCAGCTCCCACTCCGGCCGTCCCCGCGATCGCGTTTATCGGCTACCAAAACTCGGGCAAGACCACGCTCGTCGAGAAGGTTATCGCCGAACTCACCCGCCGCGGCCTGCGCGTGGGTTCGCTCAAGCATCATGGGCATCACGGCTTTGATATCGATGTACCCGCTAAGGATACGTGGCGCCATCACCAGGCCGGCTCCAAGCACGTGGGCCTTATCTGCGCCACGCGCTGGGCGGAGTACGCCGACACACGCGAGGAGGACGAGATGCCCGCGCGCGAGCTACTGTCGCGCTACAACGATGTCGACGTGGTGATCATCGAGGGCTACAAGACCGAGGGCTTCGACAACATCGTGGTCGCGCGCTCCGGTGTCGACCGTCTGCGCGGCAAGAGCTCGCTCGACCTGGTCGACGGTCACACGCTGGCCCTTGCCTGCAACGAGGCCCTGGCGCGTCAGGCCTTCGACGCCGGCTTCGCGACCCGAGCCATCAACATCAACGACGCCCGAGCTATCTGCGACCTTATCCAAGATCATCTGGCCTAAAACCTGCCAAATAGGGACAGGTTTATTTTGGCAGGTTTTATCTGGGCAAACGTCATTTTCACCACAGAGGGGCCAGGCTCCTTTGTGGTGGATTTTGCTTTGCAGTAAAACCATCACAACATTCAGCGAAAATCGCGATTTTGCCGAAAAACGTCGAATGTTGTGATGCTTTGCGCTCCGGGCAGGCCGCCCTTCGGGTTCGGCCACCACAGAGGGGCCAGACGCCTTTGTGGCGATTGGATCCCAACGGCCTGCGCCTTGGTATACCATGTACGCCGTTCACGAATACACCCCACATCGCCGCACAACCCAGAAAGGCCCCCATGGACACCACCTTCAGCCACATCAAAGCCGTGTTCTGCGATATCGACGGCACGCTGCTCACGAGCCAGCACACGGTGTCCCCGCGCACCGTGGCGGCGATCCGCGCCCTGCGCGAGCGCGGCGTGCTGTTTGGCCTGTGCACCGGGCGCGACGCCCACGCGACCGAGGCCATGTACGAGCTCTGGGGCATCGAAGGCCTGGTAGACGTGATGGTGGGCTGCGGTGGCGCCGAGGTCATCGACCGTGCGCACGACATCAACGAGCTGAGCTATCCGCTGCCGGGCGAGACCATCGCGCGCATCTGCAAGCACATGGCGGATCTTCCGGCAACGCCCGTCTGCCCCCGAGACGGCGTGTTCTACGTGCCCGAGAGCAACGCGTGCGTCGAGCACCTGTCGCGCATCGACGGCGTGCCCTACCAGGTGGTCGATTTTGCCGAGTTTTTGCGCGAGCCGCAGCCCAAGGTGATGTTTACCATGGCGCCCGAGGTAATGCCGCGGGTGATTGAGCGGGCGTCGACGTTTGCCGATGACACCGTCAAGGCGGCGGCCCTGCAGACCACGCAGCGGCTCTACGAGTTTATGGATCCGCGCGTGTCCAAGACGCGCGGCCTTGTGCGCGTAGCGGAGCTCAACGACATGGAGCTCCAGGACATCTGCGTGTTTGGCGATGCGGACAACGACACCTGCATG
>CATVQO010000028.1 GCA_958346165.1 uncultured Collinsella sp.
ACGTGGCGTTCCCAGTGTGCGGCGGAGGGGGCGGGCCTGAGACATATTAAGGTTGCTGCTCTACAGTCCTGCTCACGACGGAGAGCACATTAAGTGCTCTCCTGTTCGTGCGGAACTCGCGACAACCTTAATATGTCTCAGGCCCGCCCCCTCCGCCGCACACTGGGAACGTGCCACGCACTTTACCTGCGTAAACAATGTGAGTGAAATATGAATCTCGATGGATAAGCCCGCAGCCGTGTATACTAAACAGCTGTGTGTAACCAGGGGAGTATTCTGGCTGGACAAAATGCCTGCTTAATAGGGTTGTCAGGTAGTCCGGGCGAAATACAAGGCTGGGGAGCACGTCGTGTAAGTAGTGGTCCTCTAGGGGCGTACGCTCGGTGGTGTACGCATTGTCCCAAGACCACGCGAGAGTTGGGATCATATCTTGATCAGCATGATTCTCGGCCGCAAGATTGGCATGACCCAGGTTTGGGACGAGGACGACAACGTCGTTCCCGTCACGGTCATCCAGGCTGGCCCCTGCGCTGTCTCGCAGGTTAAAACTCAGGCAACCGACGGCTATGACGCCGTCCAGATCGGTTTCGGCGACATCAAGGCCAAGAACGTGAACAAGCCCATGGCTGGTCACTTCGCCAAGGCTGGCGTCGAGCCTGTTCGCTTCCTTCGTGAGGTCCGCGTCGAGAACGGCGAGGAGCACAAGGTCGGCGAGGTCGTCACCGTCGCTGATTTCGCTGATGTCGAGAAGGTCGACGTCATCGGTACCTCCAAGGGTAAGGGCTTCCAGGGTCGCATCAAGCGCTGGGGTCAGCGCCGCGGTCCTATGACGCATGGTTCTCACTTCCAGCGTCACCCCGGTTCTATCGGTCAGTGCGCCTATCCTGCGCGCGTCCTCAAGGGCGTCAAGATGGCCGGTCACATGGGTAACGAGCGCGTTACCGTCAAGAACCTTTCCGTTGTCCGCATCGATGCCGAGCAGAACCTCATCTTGGTCAAGGGCGCTGTCCCGGGTGCCAAGAATGGTCTCGTCGCCATCCGTATGGCCTAAGGGCCCAGCCCATTTAGCCCAGCGTCATACCAAGGAGAACACTTAAATGGCAAAGTTTGAAGTAAAGAACAGCGAGGGCAAGAAGGTCGCCGAGGCCGAGCTCGCCGCTGAGGTGTACGGCATCGAGCCGAACATCCACGTTATGCACCACATCGTCAAGTGCCAGATGGCCTCTTGGCGTCAGGGCACCCAGTCTGCTAAGGGTCGCTCTGAGGTTTCCGGTGGCGGCAAGAAGCCTTGGCGTCAGAAGGGCACCGGCCGTGCCCGCCAGGGTTCCATCCGTGCTGCCCAGTGGCGTCACGGTGGCGTTGTCTTCGCCCCCAAGCCCCGTTCCTACGCTAAGCGTATGAACAACAAGGAGGTCAAGCTGGCTATGCGCTCCGCGCTGTCCGCCAAGCTGGCCGATGGCGAGCTCGTGCTCGTCGACGACTACGGCTTCGAGAAGCCTTCCACCAAGGCTGCCGTCGCCATGCTCAAGGCTCTCGGTCTTGAGGGCAAGCGTCTGACCATCATCGTTCGCGATGAGGACGTCAACGCCTACCTGTCGTTCCGCAACATTCCCAAGACGTTCATCATCACCGCTGACGAGGCCAACACCTACGATCTCGTCAACAACAACGCTGTGCTGATGCCCGCCGACATCGCCGCTCACTTCGGGGAGGTGCTTGCATAAATGACCGCCCACGAGATCATCATCCGTCCGATCGTGTCCGAGCGTTCCTTCTCCGGCATGGAGCTGAACAAGTACACGTTCGAGGTCGCCAAGGATGCTAACAAGTATCAGATCAAGGACGCTGTCGAGGAGATCTTCGGCGTCAAGGTCGTTCGCGTGAACACCCTGACGGTCAAGCCCAAGACCAAGCGCGTGCGCTATGTCGCCGGCAAGACCCGTTCTTGGAAGAAGGCCATCGTCACGCTGGCCGAGGGCGACACCATCGAGGTCTTTGGCAACCAGGCCTAAGACTCGCTGCTGTTGAGTGAGCTCATGCCTCCCAAATAGGGGAGGCGAGAGCTCAAGGTTTTGGGCGTATAAAATGGACACGCCCGGAACCGTGTATACGTCCGGTGTCATCGCACCCGAGGCAGAACCTCGAATCCCTGTCTGCGATGGCTAACGGATTCCTATTGAAAGGGATTGTAATGGCTGTAAAGCACCTTAAGCCGACCTCCGCTGGTAGGCGTTGGCAGACGATCTCCGATTTCTCCGAGATCACCTGCACCAAGCCCGAGAAGTCTCTTCTCGAGCCCCTGCCCAAGAAGGCCGGTCGTAACAACAACGGCCGCATCACCACCCGCCACCAGGGCGGCGGCGTGAAGCGTCGTTACCGCGTGATCGACTTCAAGCGCAACAAGGACGGCGTGCCCGCCAAGGTTGCCACGATCGAGTACGATCCGAACCGTTCCGCTCGCATCGCTCTGCTGCACTACGCTGACGGTGAGAAGCGCTACATCCTGGCCCCCAAGGGCCTCGAGGTCGGTCAGACCATCATGTCCGGTTCTGACGCCGACATCAAGCCGGGCAACGCTCTGCCCCTCGCCGACATTCCCGTCGGTACGCTCATCCACGCCGTCGAGTTCCAGCCGGGCAAGGGCGCTGCTATCGCCCGTTCCGCCGGTAACTCCTGCCAGCTGATGGGTAAGGAGGGCAAGTACGCTATCGTCCGTATGCCTTCCTCCGAGATGCGCCGCATCCTCGTTACCTGCCGCGCCACCGTCGGTGAGGTCGGCAACGCCGATCACTCCAACATCGTCATCGGCAAGGCCGGCCGTAAGCGTCACATGAACGTGCGCCCGACCGTCCGCGGTACCGTCATGAACCCTGTCGACCACCCGCACGGCGGTGGCGAGGGCAAGAACCACACCTCTGGTCGTCCCTCCGTTACCCCCTGGGGTAAGCCGACGAAGGGCCTTCGTACGCGCAAGAAGAAGAAGGTCTCGAACCAGCACATCATTCGTCGCCGTAAGAAGTAATTTCGGATACCGAGTTTTAGGAGAAAGCACTTATGAGCAGAAGTCTCAAAAAGGGCCCGTTCGTGGAGACTCGCCTTCTCTCGCGTATCACCGCGATGAACGAGGCTGGCAAGAAGGACGTCGTGAAGACCTGGTCCCGCGCGTCCACCATCTTCCCCGAGATGGTTGGTCACACCATCGCCGTCCACGACGGCCGCAAGCATGTGCCCGTGTATGTTACCGAGTCCATGGTTGGTCACAAGCTCGGCGAGTTCGCGCCGACTCGTACGTTCCGTGGCCACAAGGCCAAATAGGGGGTTAACCGTAAATGGCAACTAAGTCTATTGAAACTGAGGCCACCGAGGTTCGCGCCGTCGCTAAGTACGTGCGTGTTTCCCCCAGCAAGGCCCGCCTGGTGGTCGATCTGATCCGCCGCAAGCCTGTCGTTCAGGCCTTCGACATCCTCCACTTCTGCGACCGCGCCGTCGCCGTGGATGTCGAGAAGGTTCTCCGTTCCGCCGTTGCGAACGCCGAGAACAACAACGGTCTGCGTGCCGACAACCTGGTTGTCGCCGCTGCCTATGTTGACGAGGGTCCGACGCTTAAGCGCATCCGTCCCCGCGCCAAGGGTTCCGCTTCTCGCATTCTGAAGCGTACTTCCCACATCACCGTCGTCGTTGCTCCTCGAAAGGAGGCGTAAAGCTGTATGGGTCAGAAAGTCTACCCCACCGGCTTCCGTCTTGGCATCACCGAGAACTGGCGCTCCCGCTGGTTCGCAGAGAAGGATTACGCTAAGACCCTCGGTAACGATCTCGAGATTCGTAAGTACCTCGAGAAGCGTCTTTCCCGCGCAGCTGTCTCCCGCGTCGAGATCGAGCGCGCTGGCGACAAGGTGAAGGTCATCATCCTCACTGCTCGCCCCGGCGTTGTCATCGGTAAGAAGGGTGCCGAGATCGATACCCTCCGTACCGAGCTCGAGAAGGTCGCTGGCGTCTCCAAGGGCCAGCTCTCCGTCGACGTTGTCGAGATCAAGCGCCCCGAGCTCGACGCCAACCTCGTTGCTCAGTCTATCGCCGAGCAGCTCGAGGGCCGCGTTGCCTTCCGTCGCGCTATGCGCAAGGCTGTCCAGTCCGCCCGCAAGGCCGGCGCTAAGGGCATCCGTATCCAGTGCTCCGGTCGTCTCGGCGGTGCCGAGATGGGCCGTCGTGAGTGGTACCGCGAGGGTCGCGTGCCTCTGCACACCCTCCGTGCCAAGATCGACTACGGCACGGCTGTCGCCAGCACCACCATGGGCGCTTGCGGCGTGAAGGTCTGGATTTACCTGGGCGAGAAGCTCCCGGGCCAGCCTGTTCCCAACCCTGCACTCGAGGGCTCTTCCCGTCCTCGTCGTCGTAACTCCGAGAGGAGGGGTCAGTAGTGCTTGCCCCTAAGCGTATTCTTCACCGCAAGGTGCAGCGTGGCTCCATGAAGGGCCAGGCCAAGGGTAATACCGAGCTGCATTTCGGCGAGTTTGGTATCCAGGCTCTCGAGGCCCATTGGATCACCAACCGTCAGATCGAGGCCGCTCGTATTGCCATGACCCGCTACATGAAGCGTGGCGGTCGTGTCTACATCACGATCTTCCCCGATAAGCCCATCACCAAGAAGCCTGCCGAGACTCGCATGGGTTCTGGTAAGGGTAACCCCGAGGAGTGGGTGGCCGTCGTCAAGCCCGGCCGCATCATGTTCGAGGTCAAGGGTGTTCCCGAGGAGGTCGCTCGCGAGGCTCTGCGTCTTGCGCAGCACAAGCTCCCCATCAAGACCAAGATTGTTGCTGCCAAGAACGCTGAGCAGCGCATCGAGAAGGAGATGGCTGAGGAGGCCGCTCTCGAGGCCAAGTGGGCTGCTGAGGACGCCGCCGCCGCCAAGGAGGAGAACTAATGAAGCCCGCAGAGATTCGTGAGCTCTCGGACGCTCAGCTCGTTGAGAAGCTGAAGGAAATGCGCGCCGAGCTCTTTAACCTTCGTTTCCAGATGGCCACCAGCCAGCTGGACAACACCGCTCGCGTCAACACCGTGAAGAAGGACATCGCTCGCGTCCTCACGGAGCAGCGCGCCCGCGAGATCGCAGCGGAGAAGTCCGCTGTCGCCGAGTAGGACCTAAGGAGAGAACATGACTGATTCGCGTAACTCGCGTAAGGTCCGTACGGGTGTCGTTACCTCCGTCTCCGGTGCCAAGACCATTGTTGTCACCATCACCGAGCGCAAGCGTCACCCCAAGTACGGCAAGATGATGACCAGCTCCAAGAAGCTGCACGCTCACGACGAGGAGTGCACGGCTGGCGTGGGCGACACCGTCCGCGTTATGGAGACCCGTCCTATGTCCAAGATGAAGCGTTGGCGCCTCATCGAGGTCGTCGAGCGCGCTAAATAAGCAGTCGCTCTTACGACTTGTACGTTTCCGAAGATGTGCGTATGCCTGGCTTGCATACCACGGGCCGCATAAAGGCTGCGCACCTCTCTTCGGTTCTTAGTTCGGAGGAACATCTACCATGATTCAGATGCAAACCATGCTGAACGTCGCCGACAACTCCGGCGCTCGCAAGATTCGCTGCATCAAGGTGCTTGGCGGTTCCAAGCGTCGTTATGCAGGCATCGGCGATGTGTTCATCGGTGCTGTCCAGGAGGCTACCCCTGGCGCCAACGTCAAGAAGAAGGACGTTGTCCGTTGCGTCGTCGTTCGCACCGTTAAGGAGATCCGCCGCAAGGATGGCTCCTACATTCGCTTTGATGAGAACGCCTGCGTTGTCATCAATAACGATGGTTCGCCCGTCGGCACCCGTATCTTCGGGCCCGTCGCTCGCGAGCTTCGTGACAAGAAGTACATGAAGATCGTCTCGCTCGCTCCCGAGACCCTGTAGTTAGGGGAGATATATGTATATCAAGAAGGGCGATAAGGTCCAGGTTCTCTCTGGTAAGGATCGCGGCAAGCAGGGCGTTGTCCTGCGTGCTCTCCCCGCCGAGAACAAGGTCGTTGTCGAGGGCGTTTCGGTCGTTAAGAAGGCCGTCAAGCCCAACGCCGCCAACCAGCAGGGCGGCATCGTTTCGCAGGAGGCTCCCATCGACGCCTCCAACGTCAATCTCGTTTGCCCCGAGTGCGGTAAGGTTACCCGCGTCGGTCACGAGAAGGACGGCAAGAACAAGCTGCGCGTCTGCAAGAAGTGCGGCCACAAGTTCTAAGCTGCCCGCAACATCAAGTTGCTAGCAAAGGCCCGGATGACCCACGGCACCCGGGCCTTTTTCTATCCCTACTCATTGGGGACATACTCATTGGGGACAGACTTAAATGAGTGGCCGTTGAAATGCCGGCACCTGGGGGCGTTCATTTTCTGTCGGCAGCTGGGGACGACCATTCATTGGGGACAGACTTAAATGACCAGTCGTTGGGGGGGGGGGGACAGTCTCTATGTGCCGGCAGTTTGGGACGATCCTTTGATGTCTGATACCCCCAGAGGGGTGAAGTAATACAGCTGGGTCTGTCTTTTAGGGCTTTGGTGTTCCGTCCCTTTATGTTTCACAAGGATCGTCGCATGCGCATTTA
Source organism: uncultured Collinsella sp. (assembly GCA_958346165.1). The sequence goes on from CATVQO010000028.1 coordinate 6,581, forward strand.
CGCGCATAGCCTTGCGCGATAATGCGCATAGCCGCGCAAACATCTGCCAACTATGGCTAAATAATGACCGATAAGCAAATAAATACGCAAACACGAGCAGATACGCGCGCAATTGTGCGACTATAGGGTTGTTAGAAATGAAGAACTTCCGATGACTCAGGAGGCACATCATGGCAGATTCCAAACAGGCTCCGCTCGACGCCGAGGCAGCCGCAAAGGCGGCGTTTGCCTCGGTCCAGAATCAGCCGTTCCCAAACGACATCTTTACGGCTCCCGAGCTTCGCTGGGCAGTGATCGGGTGCGGTGTTATCGCCAACCAAATGGCCCAGTCCCTCGCGCTGGCCGGCCGCAAGCTCGCGGGTGTCGCCAACCGTACGCTTTCCAAAGCCCAGGCTTTTGCCGAGCAGTATGGCGTCGAGAAGGTGTACGAGACGGTCGAGGACCTCTACGCCGATCCGGACATCGACGCCGTCTATATCACCACGCCGCACAACACGCATATCACCTACCTGCGAGCCGCTCTGGCAGCTGGTAAGCACGTGCTCTGCGAGAAGGCCATTACCCTCAATTCCGCTGAGCTCGACGAGGCGCGTGCCATCGCCGACGAGCACAACGTCGTCCTTATGGACGCCACCACGGTGCTTCACATGCCGCTGTATCAGGAGCTGCGCCGCCGCATGGATGCGGGCGACTTTGGTCGCATGAACCTCGCCCAGCTCAACTTTGGCAGCTATAAGGAGTACGGGGACCTGACCAACCGGTTCTACAACCGTAGTCTCGCCGGCGGCGCCATGCTCGACATTGGCGTGTATGCCCTGTCCGTCATGCGTCTCTTTATGGCAAGCCAGCCCGCTGAGGTCGTCTCGCTGGGCAACACCTGTGAGACCGGCGTTGACGTTGCGGGCGGCATCGTCTGCCGTAATGCAGACCAGCAGCTGGGTGTTGTGAGCCTTACGCTCCACTCCAAGCAGCCCAAGCGCTCGGTTATCAGCTTCGATAAGTGCTACATCGAGGTCAACGAGTATCCGCGCGCCGATCACGCGACGATCGTGTGGACCGCGGACGGTCATCGCGAGGAGGTCGCCGCGGGCACCGAGGCTTATGCCCTGTGCTACGAGATGGCTGACCTCGAGCAGGCCGTCGCCGGCGACGATTCCAAGCGTGAGCTTCTGGATTATGCTTCTGATGTGATGGAGCTCATGACCAAGCTCCGCGCCGATTGGGGAGTCGTCTACCCCGAGGAGGAGTAAGCGATGCTTGCGGAAGATAGGCTCAATACGATTGTGTCGATGGTACAGCGGGCTGGCTCGGTTACTGTGCCAGAGCTTGCCGATACCCTGGGCGTGACGGCGTCCACCATTCGGCGCGACCTGCAGACGCTCGACCGAGCGCACCGCATCGCCAAGGTCCACGGTGGAGCGACGAGTCTTGAGCGCGCGCACGTGACGCGCGACCTAACGCTCAATGAGCGCAGTGACCTCCATAACGACGACAAGGAGCGTATCTGCGCCCGTGCGGCGGCGCTTGTGGAGCCCGAGAGCTTTGTATACATCGACTCAGGCTCGACGACGCTCAAGCTCATCGAGCATCTTCCGCGCCTTGAGAGTGTCACCTATGTGACCGATTCCGTGCTCCATGCTCAGCACCTTGCTTTGCGCGGCATGCGCACCGTGGTGTTAGGTGGCGAGCTCAAGCCCGAGACCGAGGCGCTCGTTGGCCCCGATGCCCTGGCAACCCTAGACCGTTACAACTTCAATTGTGGCTTTTGGGGTTCTAACGGCATTGCCGCCGAGCAGGGCTTCACGGCGCCCGATATCGAGGAAGCGCAAGTAAAGCGTATCTCGATGCGCCATACCGCCAAACGCTTCGTAATCTCAGACGCCAGCAAATTTGGCATGGTGGCACCCGTAAAATTCGCGGACTTCCGTGACGCAACGGTTATCACCGCGGGCGAGGTGCCCGCCAAGTACCAGACGATGGAAAACGTCATCACGGTTTAGCAACGGGGCGAAGTAAGGCCAAAACCACCACAAAGGTGCCTGTCCCCACTGTGGCGGTTAGTAACGAAAACCGAGTAGTTTTCTCAATAGAAAAACGGCAACGTCCATTACGGGCGATGCCGCTATTGTTGTCTGCCGTTTTGTCTAAGTCTGTAACAACTAGACCGTTAAAAGTGGGTTAGATGTTACAGATTGAGATTCTTCCGAACCGCGCCGTCCCTTTGTCTCGATCTGTAACATCTGGGACCGATTTTGCCGAGTTATTGTTATAGATTGAGATTTTTCCTTGAGGGAGATTCGAATGTCTCGATCTGTAACAGACAGACCGGAAAATGGGTTTTAACTGTTACAGATCGAGACGTTTTGGCGCCACGGCTGAGCCATTGCGGCAAACCCGCCACAAAGGTGCCTGTCCCTTATTGGCGGGTTTTAGGGCTCCCAGGGGCAGGGGGCTTCGATGTGGATGTGCTCGCCGGTTACGGGATGCGTGAAGGACACGCTGTGGGCGTGGAGCATCAGGCCGCAGGGGCGCGGCGTTCCGTACAGGTCGTCGCCAACCAGGGGGTGACGCTCGCTGGCCAGGTGCACGCGAATCTGATGCTTGCGGCCGGTGAGCAGCTCAACATCGATATACGAACGCGCGGGCAGGCCTCGGCGGCTCTTAAGGCGCTTGAGTACCTTGACGCGCGTCTGAGAGGGCTTTCCGCTGGCGCCGACACGCATCTTGCGGCTATCGTGGCGATCGCGAGCGATAGGCTTGTCGATGAGCTTCTCGTTCCAGTCGATTTTGCCCTCGGCGAGCGCCAGATAGTGCTTTTCGAACGCGTGGTCGATGACCATCTGGTCAAAGGCGGGCTGCGTCTGCTTGTCGAGCGAGAACAGCACCACGCCGGTGGTGTCACGGTCCAGGCGATTGAGCGGCTGCATGTCGGTCGCGGCAAAGCCGTCGCCCATCGCCAGCAGCAGGTCGCTGGCGTAGTCGGTGAGCGTGCGTTCACCGGTGCCGTCGCCGTGGACGATCATGCCGGCGGGCTTGTCGATGGCCATGAGCCAGGCGTCGCAGTAGAGGACTTGAGGTTCTTCGTTCACGTGTAAGCCTTTCGGTTAGCTGATTCCCACAAACATGCAGCCCGAAGTCGCCCCGCGCAGGCGGGCGGCGGGCTTGCGGCCGGCTTGAGCCGCCTCGACGGCGCGACGGACGCGAGCGACGGCACGGCCAATCTCATCGGCCTCGAGCAGCGTTCCGTCCACCATAAGACGACGGACGCCGGCGTCGAGCAGCTGCGGTACCTGCGGCGTGAGGTCGATGGGGTAGGCATCGTACAGGCGAGAGCGGCCGTGGATGTCAGTTCGGACGGGCATGACCTTTCCGTCGATATTCTTGAGCGAGAGCTTGCGGGCACGCAGGCGGCAGCTGGCACAATCGTGGATACAGCCGTTGGCAACCTGCAGAATGCAATGCTCGCTTGTCATGACGCGCGGGCGGCCAAAGACGGTGATGCCCAGAGCCGCGGGCGCGGCGGCGCCGAGCGAGACAATCTCGTCGAGTGTGATCTCGGGCGAGAGCCAAAACGCACCGGCTCCGCGCTCGGCAAGCGCCTCCATGCAGGGCGTGTTGTGCACCGGCAGGCAAGAGCGGACCTCCGCCGTGGCGCCAACCTGGGCGGCCAGCGCGAGCTCAGAGATGTTGCCAATATCGACCGTGGCACCGGCAACAACCCACGGGTCAACGCGCTCGTGGTCGACGGTGCGGCAGACCTCGTCGAGTACGGGTACAATGCCCTGCTCAAGTGCATCGGCGGGGGAGACACCGGCTGCCTCGAGCGCATCGGTGGTCATGTAGATGCGCGTTGCACCCTCCGCGCGGGCGGCCTCGGCGGCCTCGAGCGAGGTGACGGTGGTGCAGATCTGCGGCTCATCGCGGTAGTGCTCGGGCGCGGGGCGGGAATTACTGGTTACAATCGCCGGCAGCTCGAGCGTTTTCGCGCGCTCCTCGTACGGTGCCAGAATGGCCTCTTCCAGCGCCTTACAAGCGGCGGCGCGCACCTTGTGCACGGCGGAAAAGCCCATACCGCAGCCGGCGTCGAGCGAAACGTCAAAGCTCGCGGCCTCAAAGGGAGAGGAGCCCATGCGCCCGACGTGCTCAACCAGATCGGACGCCTCGACCGCGCGGGTCTTGGCGGCCTCGACGGTAAAGCCCGTGGCCGTGGCCGTAAGCGAAGGATCGTCGCAACAGGTGAGCGTAACGGCAAACGGCTCGCCCAGACGCGCCACAACGGACACGTCTACGGCGCGGCGGCGCAGCACATCGCGCTTGAGTGCGGCGCCGGCGGCGTCAATGGCGCGCTGGCTTCGAATCACGCGCACGCGGCAGCCCTCGGGCATGCTACGGGGCACGCGACACTCGATAACATCGCCGGCAGCGGCATCATCGGCGGCAATGGTGGTCAGGAACTGGTCAAACTCGTTATCGTGGCGAAGCTCCAGCAGGTCGCCCTTGCCCACGGGCTCAAGCAGCTCAATGCGGGCGATGGCGGCGCGGCGACGGCGATCGTCGGGCTTTAGTCCGCGTACATCGCGGTTGGCCAGACGGCTGCCCAGCACCGTGCCCACAATCTGGCCGCGGTTGTTGGAGCGCTCGTAGCTCATCATCTCGTCGCCCGAGGTGCCATCCTGGTAGGCGTGCGTAAAGTCGCGATTAAAGCAGCGCTTGAGCTGGCGCTGGCGAGCGGCGTCCTCGTGCTTATCTACGGCGACCCCGGCCAGCATGTCATCAATCTGGTGACGGTACACATCGACGATGGAGTACACGTAATCGGGAGCCTTCATGCGGCCCTCGAGCTTGAGCGATGCGGCGCCGGCGTCATACAGACGGCGAACAAGCTGCGACGTGTTAGTGTCGCGCGGGCATAGCGCGCGCTCGCGACCGGCAGGGGAGAGCGAGCGGCCGTTCTCGTCGATCAGCTCGTAAGGCAGGCGACAGGGCTGAGCGCACATGCCGCGGTTGGCCGAGCGGCCCGCCATGGCAAAGCTCGACAGCAGGCACAGACCCGAGTAGCAAAAGCAGATGGCGCCGTGGCTAAAGACCTCGAGGTCCACATCGGGCGCGGCGTTGTGAATGGCGGCGATCTCGTCGATGGAGAGCTCGCGCGAGAGAGTCACGCGGTCGGCGCCCTGCTCGCGGCACCAAAGCGTTCCGCGGTCATCATGGATGTTCGCCTGGGTCGAGATGTGCGTCTCGATGCCGGGCATCGTGCGCTTGACCTCAAAGAACAGGCCCCAGTCCTGGATGATGAAGGCGTCGGCGCCCAGCGTGGAGCAGCGATGGATGAGTTGCAGCGCATCGCCCATCTCGGACTGCTTGATGACGATGTTGACCGTGACGTAGACGCGCGACCCGGCTAGATGTGCGGCGCGGCAGGCTTGCTCAAAGGCCTCGTCGGTAAAGTTGGTGGCCTTGCGGCGGGCGTTGAAGCTGCCCATGCCGCAATAGATGGCGTCTGCCCCCGCGGCGAGTGCGGCGGCAAAGGGCTCGGGCCCTCCGGCGGGCGCCAAAAGCTCGGGTCTGCGGTTGGTGGTTCGACTGGCGGTTGCGGTCATATCCTGCCTTTCAAAATGCTCAGATATTCAAAAGTATAGTGGTGCCGTTGCGGCAGGCGATGCCCGTGCTCCAAGCGGGATAAAGTCTTCAGCAGCTTGGGCTGGCTGACCCCGTGGAGAACCGTTCAGCGGTTCGGGGAAACCGTTGGGCGATAAAATATTCTCGTAAACTGATAATAATCTTGCATCGCGCGGAAACCTTGAGTACTATCCCAATCAAGCGCGGTGTTCAGACCGAACTGTGCCTCCCGGTGCGAACGCCGCGCTCACGCTTTCTAGTTAACCGTAAGGAGATAAACATGAGCAAGACCGTCGTGTCTTCCGATAACGCACCCGCAGCCATCGGACCGTATTCCCCCGGTATCCAGACCGGCAACATGGTGTTCCTGTCCGGCCAGCTGGGCATCGACCCCACAACTGGCAAGATGCCCAAGGGCGTCGAGGCCCAGGCCAAGCAGTCCCTTGCTAACGTCGAGGCCCTGCTGACTGCCGCCGGCGCTACGTTTGCCGATGTCGTCAAGACCACGGTCTACCTGGCCGACATTGCCGACTTCGCTGCCGTGAACGAGATCTACGCCTCCAAGTTCGAGGCTCCGTTCCCCGCGCGCAGCGCTTTCCAGGTTGCCGCCCTTCCGGCTGGCGGTCTGGTCGAGATCGAGGTCGTCGCCGCTCTCTAAGGCGTTGGCAACAACTAAACATGACATGCAAAAAGACCCTGCAGCGCGTGCGAGCTGCAGGGTCTTTTGTTAAGTGACGGATCGCTTGTGGAGCTGCGCTCCATTTTGCTCGTTAGCCCTCCTTGCGAACTTTTTGCAGGTAGCGGTAGACGCTGGGCTCCGAGATGCCCAGCGCGGTGGCGG
>CATVQO010000029.1 GCA_958346165.1 uncultured Collinsella sp.
GTGTGATTGTGCAGATGGACGAATGCCATGTGATGAGCTCCGATGCGGGTTCGTGATCTTAGGGTTACGATTTTACCGCACGGCACGGACGGCACCCGAACCTAGCCAAACCAACACGGCTCCTATTGAGTTGCGGTGAAATACGGACTGTTTGGCGGCTTTTTTGGCCAAAACAGTCCGTATTCCACCGCAAGTTATCTGAGGGCTAGAAGTTGTAGATGACTACTTGAGGTTCGGCGGGTTCGACGAAGATGGTTTGATCCGGCTGCTCCACGCGGACGAACTTGACGGTCACGGCCTCAACGCCCGCCTTGTGCAACACGTCGGCGTAGACGCGCGCCTGCAGGGCGTGCTTCTCCTGCAGCTGTTCCGGCGTCTCATCCGGCGTGCCGCCCGTCTTGTAGTCGATGACCAGCGCGCGTGACGAATCCGCCGGGTTCGTCGCCAAAGCGTCGATGGCGCCTTCGGCATATGCACCGTAGCGAGCGATGTCCTCGTCCTCGCAGCCCAGCGAAAAGAACGGCACCTCGGCGCGAACGCACGGCCACGCGAGCAGGTCGGCACGAACAGCCGACTTGAGCCAGCGGTCCAGGGCGACGTCGAAGCGTTCGCGCTGCTCCGGCGTCAGGCACCACAGGCGCGCCAGCGCATCGGCACGCTCAGCGGGCAGCGCATCGGCACCCATCTCGATGAGCCACTGGCAGGCGGCGTGGAAGGCCGAGCCCAGCGCCATGGGGTTGCCGGCGAGCTCAACGGTGGCCACGTCTGCATCCGTCATCTCGGAACCATCCGACTCCGCATCATCGCCGGCCTCGTCCATGGGCACGCGTGCCTCGGCGGCACGGTCCTCGGACTCGGCATGCAGCGCCGCGGCAATTGACGAGTAGCTGTACGAATCGCGCTCCGGATACGGGCAGGTGCCCATGCGCACGCCCGCCGCCTGGGGATACACGAGCTCAAACGCATCGGGATCGGGGTCGGCAGGACCGGGGACGATTGTACTGGCCGAATCGTCGACAGTATCTGTATCGACATCGCCGCGAACAAGCCTGCCCTCGGCATCCAGCGAAGCGTTGGCCTCAAACGCCTGCTCGCCAAAGGTAAAGTTCGCGAGCGAAATGAGCTCGTAGTCGCCCGGCCGGGAGTTGTCGAACACCAGGCGGTCGGCATCGAGCTGCGGCATGTCCAGAGCGTCGGTCGGCAGAATACGGCGCAGCACGTCATAGGTCAGATCGGTCTCGACGTCGAAGGTCGGCGCCGCCACCTTGCCGCGGCTCACGCCGGCATCCATCGCCAAAATCACCAACTCTCGCGCACGCGTCATGGCGACATAGAGCAAACGAGCCCGCTCTTCGAGCGAAAGCTGCAGGTCGTCGTTGCGCAGGCGAGCAAATGCCTCGGCGGGAGAACCCGTCGCGCAGACGTCCTCCATGAGCTCCGGCGGCAGCCACAGCGACGTGCCCTTGCCCTTAAACGCATGCTCAAACTGCTTTTTAACGTCGTCGCCCTTCACAAAGGTTCCGTCGGCGAGCTTAACGCCGTCGAAGCGTGCCGGCAGCGCCACGACCTGCGCTCCGCCCTCGACGCGACCCATCTGTGCCGCACCCGAGGACTTACGCACGCCAAAGCACTCGGCGACCGCCACGACCGGATATTCCAGACCCTTGGAGGCATGCACCGTCATGATGCGCACCGCGCCGTCGCCCTCCTCGTTGAGGGCACCCGGGGCTTCCTTGCCCGCTAGGAAGCGATCGAAGGCAAGCGCGATGGAACGCGGCGAGTTGCCGAACTCGGCCTCCGCCTCGGCCACAGCGTCGAGCGCCTTGAGCACGTTGGCGGCAATGGCCTTGCCCTCGGGGCCACGCTGCGCCAGACGCACGAACCAGCCCGAAGCGTTGACCACGTCGCGTGCGATGGCGGCGAACGAATCGCGGCCCACGCGACGAAGCGCATACCGCAGCACCTCGCGGGCGCGCGTCACGAGCGGCAGGTCTTGCAGGCCCGGCACATCGGAATCGCTCATGATGCCCACGTCGATATTCCGGCGCGAGGTCTCCCCCGTCTCGCTATCGAACTTGGTCGCCAGCGCCAAAAACTCCTGGGCGCCCAGCGCAAACATCGGCGAGGCGAGCAGCGGCATAAGGCCCTGCGCCGTATCGGCCGGATTGGCGAGCGCACAAACCAGGGCGCGCACCGTCTGCACCTCGGCGGCTTGGGCAAAGACCGAGCCGCCTGCGATAACACAGTCGAGCCCCTGGTCGCGGAAGGCCTGTGCGTAGACGTCTGCGTTGGTCATGCGGCCCAGCAGCAGCACCATGCCGCCCTGGGGCTGGCCGGCATCGGCAAGCGAGCGGAACCGCTCGGCGATCGCACGGGCCTTTGCCTGTGTGCGCTCCTGCGTACTGCCGCCGGCAACAAAGAGGGCCTGGCGACGCGAGGCGTCTGCCACCAGCGTGTCCTTGCGGCCGTCGCTCGCCTCAAGGTCCAAAAAGCCCTGCATCAGGCCGCCGTCATCGCCGTCGAAGACGCGTGCCACGTAACGCAGTACCTCGTCGTGACTGCGGAAGTTGCGCACGAGCTTGACGAGCTCGCCGGTGGGGACATCCAGCGTGGCAACCGTCTCGGACGCCGCCGTCGAGCCCACCTTGCGCTCCTGACGACGGAACACCTCGACCTCGGCGCCACGGAAGCGATAGATGGACTGCTGCGCATCGCCCACGGTGCACAGCGCGCGCTCCCCCGCACCCGTCAGGTAGCGTATCAGATCGACCTGCATCTGGTCGGTATCCTGAAACTCATCGATCATGACCATCTTAAAGCGGCCCTCGTACGCAGCACGGATGGCAGGGTAATCGCGCAGGGCCTCGTAGGCCATACGCAGCAGGTCGTTATTATCGAGGGCGGACTGGGCAGCCTTCAGCGCGCGATACTCAGCCTCCACGGAACGGGCCAGGCCCACCAGCGCATCGAGCGCCGGGCCACCGCAGGCAAGCACGATATTGATAAACGCATCGGCGGCCTCGGCCTTGAGCAGCTCGACCTGCTCCTTAGGGAATGCCTTGCTCGCGCGCGGCATGGTGCACGACATCATGAGTCGCGCTGCATCGGCCATGGTCTTGCCGCTCGCCTCGAACGCGTCAATGGCGTCGAGTGCCATCTGCGCCTTCTCGGTCGCGGCCTTGCTTGCGCCCAGCGCCGCGCGATAGGCATCGGCGAGTGCCGAGGTATCGGCCTGCCCGCGCGCCACGCACACGTCGTCCATACCGCCCGGCAACTGGCTCGACAGCTCCAGCAGGTCGCGCACCAGGCCCTTGATGGTCGCGCCAGCGCCAAAGGAACCGCCCTCGCCCGCCATGGGATACCAGGCATAGAGGGCCTTGAGCGATGCCGCGAGCTCGGGGGCGGCATCGGGCGCCGTCGCGCGGGCCAACACATGCTCAACAGCCTGGTCCATAAGCTCGTCGGTATCGGTGAGCACCGTGAACTCGGGGTCGATGCCCAGCTCCAGCGCATGCGCGCGCAGGATACGCGAGCACATGCCGTGAATGGTCGAGATCCACGCGTCGTCGACGGTCAGTGCTTCCTCGTCCATGCCCTCGTCGATAAGCGCACGGCGCACGCGGTCACGGATCTCGGCCGCGGCATCTTTGGTAAAGGTAATGGCGAGCACCTGGTCAAGATGTTCAACGAACGGACCGGATTCAGGCGAGAGCGCGTAGACGATGCGACGCGTGAGGGTAAAGGTCTTGCCCGAACCGGCGCCCGCCGAGACAAACAGCGGACGGTCGAGCGTTTTGACAATCTGCAGCTGTTGCGGCATCAAAGTCGAAAGATCCATGGTCTACACGTCCCTCCTTACAAACGTTCCTTCGTGGTTATACGAGCAGCGCGCATGCGCGGCCTGAGCCGACGTCGGGTCGACGGCGGCAACGTTGCCTGCCTCGAGCTCGCGCAGGCGCTCGGCGATGCCGGCCTCAACGCGATCGAGCAGGGCGTCGAAGTCCATGCTGCCACCCTCGCCGGGGAAACCTTTCTTAAGGCCCGGGATGCGACCGTCGCCGCGCTCTTCCTCGAGCAGCTCGGCGCTCGCGGCACCGCGCAACGCCGGCTTGCCGCCCTTGGTCGAAAAGTAGAGCGCCGCGCGGGTGTCCAAATCCAGCGCCCGGCGCATGGCCTGGGCGTAGATGAGCGTTTGGGTATGTGGTGGCAACCAGCGCGGATCGTCGATGGGCGCCGTGCCCGATTCCTCGTCGCGCACCGTGGGGTCGGCGAGCTTAAACTCCTCAACGCCCGTGCGATGCTTGTAGTCGATCACCACGGCACGATTCTCGGCGTCCACGTCCACGCGGTCGATGCGCCCGCCAAGCGGCCAACCGGCATACTCGACCATGAGCTCGTTGAAGGCGAACTCCAGGTAGCGCGGGGCAAAGGGGGCAAGTGCCTCGGACTCGTAGGCAAGCACACCCTCCAGCTGCGGCAAGATCTCGGCCACCTGGCGTTCCTCCACCGCAGAGAGCGGCACCAGCGGGCCCTCCGTGCCGCGCTTGCCGGCGTGCTCGGCCAACGTCTCGTCAAAGACCTCGCGGAGCAGCTCCTGAGCGCGCGGCAGATTCTCGGGCGTCACGCGCTCCATGCCCTCCTGGGGCAGGCGGGCATGCAGGTGCTCCAGCACGTCGTGGACAAAGTTACCCTTCTCCATGTTGCCAAAGCCCGCGTCGATGGACTGGGGCTTCACGCGATACGACACGAACCAGCACAGCGGGCACGTCGAGTACGCCTCAATCTGCGAGGCGGACGTCAGGCGCGGCACGAGCGGCGCGTTCTCGCCCTCGCCATCGCGGCGGCGCAGGACCAGGTACGGCACAGCCGCCTCACTCAAATGTTGAGGAGCCTCGCACGCGACGCGCTTGCACTCGATGCCCTCGCCGGCCGCTGGATCAAAATCGGCGACGATACCGCCCTCGCCCACGCATGTCACCTGGGCGGCGCCGGCAGCCTCGGCGTGCGCCCGCAGCTCGGTCCACACGGCAGCCGGGTAGCACTCGCGTGCCTGGCAATCGTGCGTCACGCGGGCAAGCGCAACCGGACCGCGCGCGGCCTGCATCGCGCGGCCAAAGCGCACACGCAGCAGGGCCGCGGGCTCAAGCGTCACACCGTTGCGATCCAACTCTGCCGTCAGCGTGGCCAGCGGGCCCTCCTCATGTGAGAGCGGATAACTGTCCAGGTCGACGTCGGCAAACAGCACGGCATCGTAGCTGGCGGGGCGCAGGGCTGCCGCATCGGCAAGCGACGCAAAGCGCACCTGGGCGCGCGGCGTGCGGTCGACCTCGTAGGTCTCGTAATCGTATGCGGTGCTGCGCTTGTCCACCTTGGTGCGAACGCCGTCGAGCACGGGCACGGTCGCCGCCTGCGACACGTCGAGCGCGCGGGCGTCGTTCATAAGGATGTCGATGGCATGGCGCAGCAGGGCGGTCTCCGCCTGGCGACGAGCCTGACCGTCAAGGCCTCCAAGGGCGCGATCGGGCAGTGCCTCGGCGACGGCGAGCATTGCCTTGAGCGCCGTCACGGGTTTGTCGCGCCACAGCGCTTGGAACACGTCCGAGACCGCGCACGGCACGTTCTTAAACCAGTTATCATCACTGGCAGCCTTGCGCGTACCCCTGACCTGGCCCTGCACGCTCTGCAGCAGGCTTTTGACGGCCGTGGTGGTCTTGCCGCGCGACAGGCGCATGTTCTTGTCGAAGGTGCGCGCGCTGGCGGCATCGGCACCCGAAAGCGGACTGTAAATCCAGTCGGCAAGCTCCGGCGCGGGCCACCACTCGGTCTTGGAGGCGGTGCCCTCGTCGGCGGCCTTCATATGCTCGATTAGATTGGCGAGCGCCGTGAACTGCCTGCCCGCGATGGATTGGGAAAACGCCGTGAACTCGGTTGTCTCGGCCGCAATATGACGCGCCGCCAAACGGGCAGCGAGTTCACCGAACAGCTGGGGCGCCCGGGCAGACACCACGAGCACGCGCACGGGGTCCGCGGACGCCGCGACACTGCCGTCGACCGCGGCGTCCTCACACGTTTTTACCAGCTCATCGATTGCATCCACATAGGCGTGGGCGCGGGCGTGAGGGCCGGCAACCTCTACAAAAGCGGGCTGAGCGGCGAACTTGGAGGCAGTCTGGGGCGCAGCGGCACCCTCCCCCAGCGGCGCGACCTCAAACAGCACGCCGCGGGCATCAAAGGCGGCTGCAAGTTCCTCGCGCATCGCAGCCTGCTCGCGGGCAAGCAGCACAACGACCTCTCCCCCGTTGTTTGCCACGGCGGACAGCAACTCGAGCAGGCCGTGCGTAAACAATGTGATACCGCGCACACATACCGCGCGGGCGCACGCCGGAAGGCTGTCGGCCAGCACCTCGGCCATAAGGTCAGCCGCCTCGCAGGGCTCGACCATGTCTCGACGGTCCAAGCCGCTCGCATAGGCACTCAACAGCTCGGACACACGGGCTTCGGCGTCGCTTTTGGGCTCGGGATGGCAAACGTCGCCGCAGCAGCGCTCGGCACCCATTCCCGCTACGCCCGGCAGTACATCGCGGGCCATGCGCGCGAGCATGCGCACCGTGCCCTGACTGCGCGAAAGCGGCTGCAGGTCGGCATCGTCGCGACGGGCGATCATGTCCGAGAACAGCATCTGGCGCTGCATGTTGTCGACGAAGCTGCGGCCATCGCCCATAAGCTCCCACAGCGAACGAAGCCACGACGCGGGGGTTTTGTAGTCAACGCCCAGCGAGGCGCCAGCAACCGCAGCATCGTGACGGCACACGTCGAGCTCGGCAAACGAGGGCGCCAGCAAAACGGCACGCCCGTGGCGGGCAACCAGGTCGGCGAGCAGCGCCGCCTCAGCATCGCTCAAGTCCGTCCCGGTATTGGTGGTATAGATTCGAACAGGCATGGTCCTCCACTCAAACCGTTCGCAATAATCAATGCATCCATCCTACCCGCCCACGCGGACAGATTTGCCCCACGCCAACAGATTTGATTCCTCCGTCCCCAAGGGATCAAAAAACCGCCCCCGAAGGGACGGTTCTGCTCAATTCGTTTTTGCCGCCGGCCTACTCGCCATCCTCCAGTTTGATGAGGATCTTGCGATAGCCACCGTACTCGCCATTAAGCGCCTTGGACACGCGGCTCACCGTGGTGGACGAAGCGCCGGTGCGGGCCTGAACCTCAACATAGGGCTCGCCCTCATCCAGATAACGCGCGACCTGCAGGCGCTGAGAAAGATCGCAAATCTCGCGCGGCGTGCAGATATCGGTTAAAAACGCTTGGATATCGCTCTCGTCGTCCAAAAGACTAAATGCGTGGACCAGCTGCTTGACATCAGGCTTGTCAAACATGTTCTCGATATTCATCGATCACCGCCAAACCCGCCAAAAGGCATCGAAGTTGATACTGACATCGGGCATCGTTCACCCGTTCTATGCAATAGGGCAACGCCTGTGGCTTTTGCCCGTAGCAGTGTAGCACACCACCAAACTAAAGCGACAAGACTCTCTGCCAGCGGCGCGTTTTTCAGGACGAACGCCGTTTAGAAACCATATGCGCACGTAAGCTCCACGAATATTTGAGACAATGGGCGCCCAAACACCGCGGCGCGCCCGCGCAACCATCCAGGTCGCCGCCGTAAGCCGCTTCACGCGACGCCAGCAATCCCGGCGCAAGAAAGGATTCACGCCATGCGCTTTATGCTTAACTGGCTCTTCACCTCGATCGCCATCGCGATCGCCACGTTCCTCGTCCCCGGTATCCAACCCTTCGGCTTTGCCGAGACCTGGGTCTGCTTTGCCTTTGTGGGACTGTTCCTGAACATTGTCGATTCGTTCGTCAAACCGTTCCTCACGGTCATCTCGCTGCCGCTCACGATCATCACGCTCGGCATTTTCCAGCTCGTGCTCAACAGCTTTATGCTGGAGCTCGCCAGCTACCTGTCGGTCAACCTGTTGGGCGTCGGCATCTCCATCGCCGGCTTTGGCTCAGCCTTTATGGGCAGCATCCTAGTGTCCATCATGCGCAGCATCCTCGATAGTCTTGCCGAGGACTAAAACGGGCATTCCGACCGTGTCCGTCTCAACAGCCCAAAACGAAGGCCGCCCATCGCAAAAATGGGCGGCCTTCTTATTTGTCAATCCTCAGAGGGCAAGAAAATCTACCATTTCCACCCCGTCCCCAAATGGCAGGTGGGCTAGATGACGTAGTCGTAGCCTTCGCTGGGGGCGACGAGCTGGTCGAGCGTCACACCATCGAGGTAGTCGTTGATGAGCTTGTCAAGGTTCTTCCACACGTCGAGCGTGGGGCACTCATCCGAGCGCGAGCAGCCCTTGCAGTCGCCATCCAGGCAGGCGACCGGCGCCAGACTACCCTCGGTCAGGCGCAGGATCTCGCCCACCGTGTACTGCTCGGGCGGACGCGTGAGCACATAGCCGCCGCCCTTGCCACGCATGCCCGAAAGCATGTTGGCGCGCACGAGCGTAGCCAAGATGTTCTCGAGATATTTCTCGGAAATCCCCTGTCGCGCCGCGATCTCTTTGAGCGGGATGCGACCGGCCGCCTGGTGCTCGGCCAGATCGACCATAACGCGCAGGGCGTACCTGCCCTTAGTAGAAACCAACATATATAGTGCTGCCTTTCGGTCTTTTAGTCCGTTGAAATTCTAGCCGAAAAAATGGGTTTGAAAATACCCGTTCCGATCAAGATGGTTAATCGACTCGTAATAATCTTCTATTTCCTATTGCATTACTAGGCTTTAGTGTCTACTATGCTTGCCAACAGCTAAACGAACAACCTATAAGGTTTATGGGTTTAGCTGCTACACGCACCGTGAAACCACACGGCAACCAGCAACTTGAACACTTTGGAGGTTCACCATGAGCAAGGTTTACACGTCCATCGATCAGCTTATCGGCCACACCCCGCTTCTGGAGCTCACCCACTTTGAGGCCGACGAGGACCTCAAGGCTCGCGTGCTCGTCAAACTGGAATACTTCAACCCCGCCGGCTCCGTTAAAGACCGCGTCGCCAAGAACATGATTGACGAGGCCGAGAAGGCAGGCAAGCTCGTGCGCGGCGGCGACTACACCATCATCGAGCCCACGAGCGGCAACACCGGCGTCGGTATCGCCTCCGTGGCGGCCGCCCGCGGCTACAAGGTGATCATCACTATGCCCGAGACCATGTCCGTCGAGCGCCGCAAGCTGATGCAGGCATACGGTGCGCAGCTCGTGCTCACCGACGGCTCCAAGGGCATGAAGGGCGCTATCGCCAAGGCCGAGGAGCTGCAGAAGGAGACTCCCAACAGCATCATCGCCGGCCAGTTTGTGAACCCCGCCAACCCTGCCATTCACAAGGCCACGACCGGCCCCGAGATCTGGGACGACACCGACGGCAAGGTCGACATCTTCGTCGCCGGCGTCGGCACCGGCGGCACCGTGACCGGCGTGGGTGAGTTCCTTAAGGAGCAGAACCCCGAGATTCAGGTTGTCGCCGTCGAACCCGCTACCTCCCCGGTGCTCTCTAAGGGCCAGGCCGGCCCGCACAAGATCCAGGGCATCGGCGCCGGCTTTGTGCCCGACGTCCTCGACACCCAGATCTATGACGAAATCATCCCCGTCGAGAACGACGACGCCTTTGCGACCGGCCGCGCCGTGGGCCACAAGGAGGGCGTGCTCGTGGGCATTTCGTCCGGCGCCGCCGTGTGGGCCGCACTGCAGCTGGCCAAGCGCCCCGAGAACGAGGGCAAGACCATCGTGGCCCTGCTCGCCGATACCGGTGAGCGCTACCTGTCCACGGCACTCTTCCAGGACTAAGGGCCCGTCACTTGTCGATAGGCCCATGGCATGCCGGCCTATCCTCTCTTCTGGCTGCCTGAGCCCATCTCGTTAGGGTGTCCCACGAGACGTCCGAACTTGCTACAATGTCTGCGGCGCGGAACCAGCCTCCCGCGCCGCTTTTCTTTTTTGGCCGCATGCCACCAAGGAGAACCTCCCCATGCACAACAAGCGCGTGCTCGTCGCCATGAGCGGCGGCGTCGATTCTAGCGTGACCGCGTACCTGCTCAAAAGCCAGGGCTACGAATGCGTCGGCGCCACCATGCGCCTCACCTGCCCCGCGCCCGACCCCGCCACGGGCACGAGTAAGGTCGACCGCGACATCGCCGATGCAAAGGCCGTCGCCGAGCGCCTGGGGATACCCCACCACGTGCTCGACCTGCAGCAGACCTTCGACCACAGCGTTATCGAGCGCTTTGTGAACGCCTACCAGGAGGGGCTGACGCCCAATCCGTGCATTATCTGCAACCGCCACATTAAGTTTGGCGCGCTGCTCGATGCGGCGCTGGACATGGGCTGCGACTGCATCGCCACGGGCCACTATGCCAAAACGAGCCAGACGCCCGACGGCACCTGGCAGCTACATCGCGGCGAAGATCCCAAAAAGGACCAAAGCTACTTTTTGTATTCGCTTACGCAGGAGCGCCTGGCACACACGATCTTTCCGCTGGCGGGTCTGGACAAAGAGCGCGACGTGCGCCGCATAGCCGCCGAGCAGGGCTTTACCAACGCCAAGAAGGCCGAAAGCGAGGACATCTGCTTTATTCCAGACGGTGACTACGCGGGCTATATCGAGCGCCGCTGCGGACATCCCGCTGCACCGGGTGACATTGTGTGGCGCGACGGCAGCGTGGTCGGACGCCATAACGGCGCGCTGCGCTATACCATCGGCCAGCGCAAGGGCCTGGGCGTCGCGATGGCGCACCCCGTGTATGTGACGGGCGTCGATGCCGCCAGCAACACCGTACATCTGGGCGAAGCCGAGGACCTAACCGCCTCTGCCCTCACGGCCGATGAGTGGATCTGGAGCGCGCCGGACGTACGCATGGAGGCGGAGCTCGACACCGGCGGCATTCGCGTAGGCGCCAAGTACCGCTACCGTCAGAAAGACCAGGCAGCGACCCTTACGCGTGACGAAGACGGGCAAATGCTGCTAACTTTTGACGAGCCGCAGCGCGCCATCGCCCCCGGACAGGCCGTCGTCGTCTACCGCGGCGACGTCGTCTTGGGCGGCGGCACGGTGACCGGCGCACTTAAGTAGCCGCAGGTTTATCGCTGCACGTGTCGAAGCACCTCAACAGCGGCACTAACCTCGATAACGCGACGCTCCAGGCCGCGGCGAATGGACTCGAGCCGGCCCTCCGCCGTCGCCCATTCGCTCTGCGAAAGAATCTCGATCGCCTCATCAACAAATCCGTTGAGCCGCGATGGATCGAACCAATCGAGCGAGTCCGCAAGCGCCAGCTGGACGGAAGGGTCGGGCCCAAACGGCTTAGCGGAAAACCCAAACTCCCCAGCTGCGAGCACGGCAGTTGGTACGTTGTACCACAGGCAGTTGCCGCTATCGAACAGCGGAGCAGGCCTTATCTCCAGGGTATCGACATTGCGGATGATGCCGAAGTTTCGCCAATGGCGGTCGCTGTTGGCCAAAAGGGCATCGCAGACAATCATCTGCGACATAGACCTTCTCACGGCAGCCTCGTCTGCTTCATGCTTGCCGAGGTAGCGGCAGTACCGGTCGTACGTCGAGCTTCCTCGCTGGCCGCCAAGGGCGTTCTTAACGTAAACAGCCGGAACATATTCCTCGCGGCCGTCTAGAAAGTCGTCGCACAGACACACAGGGCCATCGAACATCCGCTCAACCGTATAAGGAACAAACTCGCCCTCCGACAGCAAGCGACGATGCAGAGCCGTTGCAACCGCCTCGTTAAAGGGACGCTGATCGTCCATCCCGCACCCTTTAGCCAAAACGCGAATGCCGTTTCGGATCATCCACGATTTAGGGAGCTCGCCCTCGGACGTGTTATCCGGATTTTTAAGACCGATGCCTTCCAGCCAACCCGAACGCTCTTCGGGCGCCGATCGCTCAAAATCATTCTCGAAGTAATTGAGGTTTCGCCATTCGAACCCGTCGCATTCTGCCGGTCGCAGCCAATAACAATCCGAAAGTGATAGGCCCAGGCACTGAACCGGTACCTCAATGCCGCTGACAATCCCCAGCTCGCGGTAGCGCGAGATAAGCCCAGGACGAACATCGGGTACCGACCGATGCCCCCACCACGCGTTGAGCTCCCGCTTATTCACCGTTGGAGAAGAACTCGAGCACGTGCCAAACGGCATCCTCTGCGCATCAAGTACCTCGGCGATTTCGAAGGTAAACTCGCGCGTCGGATCAAACGAAACACGTGCGACCTCGTAATCGGCGGACATCAACGTAAACTTGCGCCCCACATCGGCCGCAGGACGGCGTCCACGTTTGCGGACCTTTTGATAAGCAACCGCAGAATCATACTCAACCATCTTCCGTCCGCCCACAATATCGCACGCGAGCGTTCCCGATGCGGCAAGTTGAGATATGCGGGCTTTCGTAACGCCCAACAGGTGGGCAGCATCACCCATAGACAAGTACTCAGATGTATCCATACGCCACGTCACCTCGTTAAGTATTCTAAACGTAAAGTTAATTAGTTATATACAGCATAATACTAAACAGACTGAAGCGAAAAAAGGCCCGAGCAATCGGGCCTTAGAGCAATTGGTCAGCCGAGTCGCAAGCCGCTCCCTTAGCGCTGAACGTAGGCGCGAACCAGCTCGTAGGTGTTGCGCACGCCGTCGATGTGGCTGCGCTCGTAGTTGTGGCTCGCGTACACGCCGGGGCCAATCAGACCATGGCGAATGTCGTAGCCGGCCGAGAGCGTGGCCTCGACGTCGGAGCCGTAGTGCGGGTACACATCGATGGCGTAATCGAGCTCCAACTCGCGCGCGATATTGGACAGCGTGGTCACCAGGTCGTAGTTGTAGGGGCCGCCCGAATCCTTGGCGCAGATCGAAACCATGCGCTCGGTGCAGCCCAGGTCGTCGCCCACGCAACCCATGTCCACGCTGATCATCTCGCGCGTGTCGGCCGGCACAAAGGCACCGCCGTGGCCGACCT
>CATVQO010000030.1 GCA_958346165.1 uncultured Collinsella sp.
ATGCATGACTTATGCCTCCTTAATGGGTGCCAGCGCCTGAGCCAGATCGGCAGACGTCAGCGGTCGCAGGGACACCTCAAAGCTGAAGCTCTCAAAACGGGTGCGATAGGAATCGAGCACCTCGGAACCCCAAGAGTTCGAGCCAAGGCCGAGCAGCTGGTCGTTGATGTTGACCGTAACCGTGTCGCCCGGGACAAGATCGTAGACATGCTTGGCGTTATCGATAGCCTCGCAGCTATAGGGCCATGCGGAGAACGAGAACGGATTGGAAGCGGCGTCGCTCGGACGCGTCACGACCAGACCGTCACCGTGGCTGGAGCGCAGGGCGACCCAGCGGGTACCCTCGCGGTTGGCGCAGTCCTGGGGCATAACGTAGGGCGTGAACATGTCGTCGACCGTAGTGCGGTAATGACCGACCGGGTTGGCACGCAGCGAGTCCGGATAGTTCTCGCCCGGGCCGTGGCCATACCACTCGACGGCACGATCGCAACCGGGAACCTCAAAGGAGATGCCGATGCGCGGGATAATGTCCGAATAGTCGCCGTAGGGCTCGCCGGAAACCTTGAGGTCGACGCGACCGCTCGGAAGCACGGTGTAGACAAGCTCGACGCGCATGCCGAACGCGCGGACGGGAGGAGCAATACGTTGGCTCACGGTAACGACGACCGCATTGCCGTCCTGCTTCCAAAAAACCTTGCGGGTGGACGTCTGCATTACATCAATGAAGTTGTCCTTCCACAGGGAGTCGTACTCCTGGGCGTGGTTGTCGACGAGCGGATGCCAAAAACCAACCTGGGGACCAGAGGCCATGACGTCACGGCCGGATGCCTTCCACTTGCTCACGGTGCCGTTTACCTTGCTGAAGGTCAGCTCGCCGTTGAGGGAGTGAATGCGAATCTCCTGCTCGGTCTCCTCGACCGTAAGCTCAGGACGAGCTGGGGCAGCGATGGCCGGCGCCGAATGGTTGGCGATGGCAAACTGGCTTGCACCCAGTTGGAACATCGGCTCGCACCAGACGTGAGCGGCCATGGTGTAGGCGCGCACGGTCAGCAGGGTCTCGCCTACCGCGGCCTCGCGAATCGCCAGCGGAAGCTGGACGGACTCGCCGGGGGCAACCGCACCGGGCATGAGCGTCTTGCGGCAAACCACGTCGCCGTCCACCAGGGTCTCCGCCGACAGGCAAACATCCTCGAGGGTGGTAAACCAACGCTTGTTGGTGACGGTCAGCTCGCCCGCCTCGGCATCGTAGGCCATGCGAACCGGGCAGATGACCTGACCATACTCAGTGAGGCCCGGGCTCGGCTGCTGCCAAGGGAACACCATGCCGTCGATGCAGAAGTTGCTGTTATTGGGGTAATCGCCGTTGTCGCCACCATACATATCGTAGGCAACGCCGTCCTCGGTCACAGCAGCCAAACCGTGGTCGCACCATTCCCAGATAAACTGGCCTTGGATGCAATCCCAGCGATCGAAGACCTCCTGGTACTCGGACAGACCTCCGGGGCCATTACCCATGGAGTGGCCATACTCGCAGTTGATGCGCGGCTTGGGGAACGGATGCTCACCAAAGTCGTTCATCTGCGACACACGGGAGTACATCGTGGAAATGACGTCGGCGGTATCGGCGTTGCGGTCCTCCTCGTAGTGGACCGGACGACCATCGAGCTCGTGAGCCTTGGCGTACATCGCGCGGATGTTGCAGCCATAGCCGCTCTCGTTGCCCAGCGACCACATGATGATGCACGCGTGGTTGCGCTCCTGCATCACCAGGCGCTCAATACGGTCGACGTAGGCCGGCTCCCATGCCGGGTCGTCGGTAACCAGGGCGATGTTGCCGATATTCTCGAAGCCGTGGCTCTCCATATCGGTCTCGGCGACCAGCATGATGCCATACTCATCACACAGCTCGTAGAAGCGCGGGTCATTGGCATAGTGAGAGGTGCGCACTGCGTTGATGTTGTGCTGCTTCATGAGCTCCAGGTCGCGGCGCATGCGATCGAGGTCCACGGCGCGGCCCTTGTGATCGTCGTGATCGTGGCGGTTGACGCCATGCATTTTAAAGTAAGTGCCGTTGAGGTAGATATGATTGCCCTCGACCGTCACCTCGGCAAGACCCTGGCGATGCGGGACGTACTCGCTCACCTTGTCGCCGTCGTAGACCTCAAACGTAAGATCGTAGAGGAAGGGGTCCTCGGGATTCCAGAAGTGGGCATCGGTCACGCTGCACTCGGCATGGCTGTCGACGCACTCACCCGTAGCCACCACGTTCTCGCCATCGCTGAGCGTAAACACAACGCGGGAAGCGCCCTCGGCAACCGTATCGAGCGTGATCAGAGCGGCATCGCCCTCGCGGTGCGTGCGGAACCTAAAGTCGACCAGGTGCGCGGCGGGACGCTGCATAAGGTACACATCGCGGAAGATGCCCGAGGCCCACCACATGTCCTGATCCTCGATGTAGCTGCCATCGCTGTACTGCAGGACCTTGACCGCAAACAGGTTGTCGCCCTCGACGAGCGCGTCGGTCACGTCGAACTCGGCAGACAGGCGCGAACCCTTGGTCATGCCGATATACTGACCGTTGACGTACAGCTCGCCATAGCTCTCGATGCCGTCGAAGCGAATGATCTCGCGAGCGCCGGCAGGAACGGCGGGAAGGTTGACGATGCGCTGATAGACGCCCGTGGGGTCGTCGGAGGGAACGAACGGCTGATCAACCGGGAACGGGAAACCCTCGTCGGTGTAGGCAAGGTTGCCATAGCCGTCCACCTGCCACAGGTGCGGAACCTCCACGTGATCCCACTCGGGCTTGTACGTGGAGAGTTCTTCGTTGGAGACGGCAGCGGGGCCCTCAAAGAGGCGGAACTGCCACGAGCCGGACAGCTGGACAAACCCGCGCGACAGCTCGCGGCTGTACGTTGCAGCGAGATCGGCGGTCTCGTAACCCATAAAGTACGCATGGGGTGCCAGGCGGTTCCTGTGGGTGAGCGCTTGGTTTTCCCAATCGTTAATGGCGTCCATGGTGATGCTCCTTCATCATCGTAGTGATTCTTGTGCAACCGGTTGTCCTTATCTTACGGGCGATGCAAAATACTGTGCAACCGGTTGTCCGCTGAACGGTCGATTTGGCCGGGTTAACGGTGCAACCGGTTGTACAATCGCAACACTTATGTCACCCTGAGTATCGGAACTCAGCACAAGACATCGTTCTTAAGCTCGTAGGCAACCTCCACGCCCGCTGATATCTCACCCACACGAGACGTATTCGATTTCGGCTTGGTTGCAAAACGACACCGGTCACCGGATATCATGAACGCTGTTCAGGCGCACTATAGTAAGCTGTATCCGCACTAGCCCGTATCAGTGACAACATCGACCGCATTTTCCAGGAGACGCCATGACACAACCAGTTCGCACCGCACCTACGCTTGCCGAGGTTGCCGCAGCTGCCGGCGTGTCGCGCTCCACGGCATCGCGCGCCCTCAACGATTCGCCCCGCATTAGCGAGGAAACCAAAAAGCGCGTCCGCGCGGCGGCCAAGGAAGTCAATTTTGTCCCCAACGCTCGTGGCCGAGCGCTCGCTGTCGGGCGCACGGAAATCATCGCCGTGCTCGTGACCGAGCCTCTGAGTGAACTCTTCAGCGACCCCACCTATAGCGAGTTTTTGAGCGGCATTACCGAGGAACTGTCGGAGTCGTCCTATCTGCCCGTTATCTTGCAGGCGTCTTCTACGCATGAGCGCAACCGCGCACGCGAGCACTTTGAGCGCCGCTCGTTCGACGCCGTGATCGACGTCTCTCCCTACAAAGGCAGCGAGCTGCTCGAGGTGCTGCGCGAGCTGGGCGTACCCACCGTGTTGTGCGGCCAGCTCGAGGGCCACCCCTATCGCGATGTGTTCTCGACGGTCTACTCTGACGACGAAGAGGGCGGACGCTTTGCGGCACTCGCCATGAAGGGGCGCGGCCGCAAAGATATCGTCGCCGTGTTGGGACCGCAAGACAACCCCGCTGTTGTCGACCGCCTGCGCGGCTACCGCGCCGTCTTGGGCGAAGACCTCCCAGACGCAAACGTTATCTATACCGGCTGGAACAGCGGAGACGGCTATCAGGCCATGCACCAGATTCTCGCGCGCGAGATCGCTTTCGATGGCGTGCTCTGCGGGTCGGACCGTATCGCGGCTGGCGTCATCACCGCACTCAACGAGGCAGGCCTATCCGTTCCGGCGGACGTTTCTGTCGTCGGCTTCGACGATCACGAGATTGCGACGCGCTGCGTCCCCGCGCTCACGACCGTCCGCCAGCCCCTGCGCGAAGAAGGCCACATGGCCGCCAACATTGCGCTCGACATGATCAAGGGTGCCGAGCCCACCACCTCCGTGATGCACATGCAGCTGATCCAGAGAGACTCGCTATAAGAAACTGGGGCAGGCTTTTCGCCAGACAGTTGTTGCGGAAAGACTGCCCCGTTTTGAGCGCTCGTTCTGGGGCACAGTTTCCGTTAGACAGCTCAACCGGAAACTGTGCCCCATTATTTTACCGAATTCTGGGACGCGCTTTCCCAGAGGACCCCCCTTTGGGAAAGCGCGACCCGTTCTGGACGCAAATTCCGAAACGCAGTTTCCGCGACGCCTGGTCATCCCATGCCCTCGCAATCTCGGCGCATAAAAAACGAGGGAAGGCACGCGTCCTTCCCTCGTTGCGGGCAATATGTAGCCACTCGCCTACATCAGGCGCAGGCTGACGTCCTTGAGCTGGGCGCCGGAAACGGCACTCGGGGCGCCCGACATGAGGTCGGAGCCGCTGGCCGTCTTGGGGAACGCCATGACGTCGCGGATGGAGTCGGAACCGGTGAGCAGCATGCACACGCGGTCCAGGCCCAGAGCGAAACCGCCCATCGGGGGCGCACCAAACTTGAGGGCCTCCATGAGGAAGCCGAACTGAGACTCGGCGCGCTCCTCGGTAAAGCCCAGGAGCTTGAGCATGGACATCTGCATCTCGGCGTTGTGGATACGCATACCGCCACCGCCGGCCTCAAAGCCGTCCATGACAAAGTCGTAGGTGCACGAACCGGCTGCCAGGGGATCGGCCTCGATCTTGGCGATGTCGGTCTCGGTCGGCAGGGTAAAGGGCTGGTGCTCGGCAGCATAGGCCTTGCGGTCCTCGTCCCAATGGAACAGCGGGAAATTGACGACCCACAGGAAGTCGTGGCCCTCGCGCTTGATCTCGAGGGCGTTGGCCATGTGCGAACGCATGCCGCCCAGGATCTCGTCGGAGAGCAGGCGCGGGCCGGCAGCGAACATCACAAGGTCGCCGGGCTCGACGTCCATGCGCTCGCGCAGAGCGGCCATCTCCTCGTCCGAGAAGAACTTGACGATGGGGCTGTTGATGGAGCCGTCCTCGCGGAAGGCGATCCAGGCCAGGCCCTTGGCGCCAAACGTGGAGGCCACGCCGGCGAGCTTATCGATCTTGGCACGTGCCCAGGCACCGGCGCCCTTGGCGTTAATGGCCTTGACGACAGAACCCTCCTCGTTTGCGGCAGTCGCAAAGACCTTGAACTTGGAGTTGGCAAAGATGTCGGTCAGGTCGACCAGGTGCATGCCATAGCGGGTATCGGGCTTGTCGGAGCCATAGGCGTCCATGGCATCCCAGTAGTTCATGCGACGCAGCGGCGTGGGCATCTCGACACCCATGCGACCGAAGGCATCGGCAAGAACCTCTTCGAGCGCGCTCATGACATCGTTCTGGTCCACGAAGGACATCTCGATATCGACCTGGGTGAACTCGGGCTGACGGTCGGCACGCAGGTCCTCGTCGCGGAAGCACTTGGCAACCTGGTAGTAGCGCTCAACGCCACCGACCATGAGCAGCTGCTTCAGAAGCTGCGGGGACTGCGGCAGGGCGTAGAAGTTGCCCGGCTGGATGCGGCTGGGGACGATGAAGTCGCGGGCGCCCTCGGGCGTAGACTTGAACAGGGAGGGCGTCTCGACCTCCATGAACTCACGGTTGTGCAGCGCCTCGCGAATGGCAAAGGTAAAGTCGGAGCGCAGCTTGAGGTTGGCCATCATCTCGGGACGGCGGAGGTCCAAATAGCGATAGCGCAGACGGGTGTCCTCGCTGGTCTCGATGCCGTCCTCGATCTGGAACGGCGGGGTGACGGAAGTGTTGAGCACCTCGGCGTGGTCGGTCAGGACCTCGATCTCGCCGGTCGCGAGCTTGGCGTTGGTGGTCTCCTCACCACGGGAGCGCACGACGCCGTGGATCTTGATGGGCCACTCGGGACGCATGGTCTCGGCGATCTTAAAGGCGTCGCCGTCGGAGTGCTCGGGGTCGAAGGTGAGCTGCGTGATGCCCTCGCGGTCGCGAAGATCGCAGAAGATAAGGCCGCCGTGGTCGCGGCGACGGCTCACCCAACCGGTGAGGGTGACCTCTTCGCCCACGTTCTCGCGGCGAAGCTCGCCGCAGGTACGGGTGTGCATGGAATGCTCGTCGATGGGACGGGTCTGGCTCATACCAGTGATCCTCCTTTATGGATCTGTGCCGCCCCGTGTCGTTCCGGGCGGCGTCGTACAGATTTGCCCAGCCTGCGTAAACCGCGCAGCCGGGCATGGCGTTCTATCTTATCGCACCCGCGTCGATGTGCCGCGAAAAAGTAGCTCTTGCCCAAAGACTTGACGGAGACGAAACAATTGACGCGGCCTGGCCGTCGCCCAAGCGCGCGGCGTGCGACAATGTGCCCCAATACAACCGCACTCGGAAAGGCCCGTCATGACCGCACGCCTCATCGTTATGGATATCGACTCCACGCTCATCAACCAGGAGGTCATCGACCTGTTGGGCGAGGAGGCCGGCGTGGGCGAGCAGGTAGCGCAGATCACCGAGCGCGCCATGCGCGGCGAGCTCGACTTTAAGCAGGCGCTCGAGGAACGCGTGGGGCTGCTTGCCGGCTTGGATGAGAGCGTATTCGAGCGCACCTTTGAGCGCGTGACGTTTACCCCCGGCGCGCTGGAGCTTGTGCGCTCGGCACACAGCAAGGGCTGGAAGGTCGGCGTGGTAAGCGGCGGCTTTCACGAGGTCGCCGACAAGATCGTGGCCGCCGCGGGCATCGACTTTTGCCTCGCTAACCGCCTGGAGGTCGTGGACGGCAAGCTCACCGGTAAGCTGGCGGCAGACATCGTGACCAAGGAGTCCAAGCTCATCCAGCTGCTGGATTGGGCGGTTGAGTGCGGTGTCGACATGGCCCACACCGTCGCGATCGGCGACGGCGCCAACGACATCCCCATGATTCAGGCCGCGGGCACGGGCATCGCGTTTTGCGCCAAGCCCAAGACGCGCGAGGCCGCCCCGTTTGCCATCGACGAGCGCAACCTGATGCTCGCCATGGACATCATCCTGCGCGACTAGCCGATCCGTCTAACAATTGAATCAGTCTGTCCTATAGTTTCCGAACAATTTTGTCTTAGTGTTCGGAAACATACCCTTTGAGTGCTAGACTTTGCGCCGTCGAAGGGAACATATATGGATAAGCGAGATCTTGAGCAGTTGCTGAGCGATGTTGCCGGCGGAGCAGTCGCCCCGGCAGACGCCCTCACGCGCATCCAGACGGCGCCAACCGCCGATCTGGGTTTTGCGCAGCTCGATCTTTCGCGCGGGGTGCGCCAGGGAGCCGGCGAGGTTGTCTACGGTGCCGGTAAAACCGCCGAGCAGATTGCCGCCATTATCAAAGCACTGCGCGATGCCGGTCAGGAGCGCATCCTGGTCACGCGCCTGGATGCCAAAAAGGCAGCCCGCACCTCGGAGCTCCTCGACAACGACATCGACCTGGGATATGTCCCGGACGCGCAGCTCGCCCTCGTGGGCGGCAAGCCCTCCCCCACCGGCAACGGACGCATCGTCGTCGCCTGCGCCGGCACGAGCGACTTGCCCGTCGCCGAAGAAGCCGCGTTGACGGCCGAGTTCTATGGCAACGAGGTCGACCGCCTCTACGACGTAGGCGTCGCCGGCCTGCACCGTCTGCTCGCGCATGCCGAGGAACTTGCCCAGGCACAGGTGGTCATCGCCATCGCCGGCATGGAAGGCGCGCTGGCGAGCGTTGTCGGCGGCCTGGCGAGCTGTCCGGTCATCGCCGTTCCCACCAGCGTGGGCTACGGCGCGAGCTTTGGTGGCGTAGCCGCGCTGCTCGCCATGCTCAACTCCTGCGCCAGCGGCGTTTCGGTCGTCAATATCGACAACGGCTTTGGTGCCGCCTACCAGGCAAGTCTTATCAATCATCTGGGCGCCGGCACACCTCGCGCCCGTTAAGGAGCATTTCATGTCTAACCATCAGCACACGCTTATCATCGACGGCACCTCGGGCATCAGCGGCGATATGACCGTCGCGGCCCTGCTCGACCTGGGCGCCAGCGAGGAACACCTGCGCGAACAGCTCGCCACGCTGCCGGTCGACGGCTTTGAGATTGCCGTTACGCGCGTAAACAAGCATGGCATCGACGCCTGCGACTTTGACGTTCAGCTGGCAGAGGAGCTCGAGAACCACGACCACGATATGGCCTGGCTCTACGGCAACGAAACAGCTGTCGAGCACACGCACGAGCACGAGCACGGGCATGAGCATGAGCATGAGCATCATGATCATGGCGGGCACGAACACGAGCACTGCCATGAGCACGACCATGAGGGCCACGCCCATGAGCACGAAGATCATCACCACACCCACCACCATCACCACCGTTCTTTGGCGGATGTCGCCGCCATCATCGATGGCTCGCAGTTAAGCGATGGCGCCAAGCGCCGCGCGCTCGCCATCTTTACCGCGCTCGCCGCCGCCGAGGCCAAGGCCCACGGCAAAACGCCCGAGACCGTCATGTTCCACGAGGTAGGCGCCATCGACTCCATCGTCGACATCTGCTCGGTCGCCATCTGTCTCGATGACCTGGGTATCGAGGACATTGTCGTCGAGTCGCTCTCCGAGGGTCACGGCACCATCCACTGTGCCCACGGCCTTATGCCCATCCCGGTGCCCGCCGTCGTCAACCTATGCCAGGCAGGCAATATCGCCCTCACGCCCGCACCGGTCGCCGGCGAGCTCGTGACGCCCACGGGCGTCGCCATCGTCGCCGCACTGCGCACGTCCGAGCACCTACCGGCCCGCTACCGCATCGAGGCCGTCGGCTACGGCGCCGGTAAGCGCCCCTACGAGGGTTGCTCCGGCACGCTCCGTTGTCTGCTCGTTCACGTGGATGCATAGCCATGGATGCCCGCAAAGAAAAAAGCCGCGCTGCCATCGTTGCGGCGTTCTCCGAGCTGCTACGCGAAGTGGACTACGGCAAGATTACCGTCGGCGACATCATCGCGCGCGCTCACGTAGGCCGCGCGACATTCTACGGCCTCTTTAAGAGCAAAGACGACCTACTGTCCGAGCTCGTGAGCGACATCTGTACCCACGCCCTCGACGACGATGGCACACCGCTCGACGACCCACTCGTGCAGGTCGAGCATATCCTCAACAACCTCTGGGAGCGCCGCCAGGGCGTTCGAGCCCTCGTAGCCGGCGCCGGCTCCCGCGTCTTCGCCGACTGCTTACGCAAGACCATCATGTCACGAGCAGCCGAAACCGTCCCCGCCGACTCCACAGGCCCCGCTGGCACCATGGACCGCAGTTTCTTACTACACCACATAGCCTCAAGCTTCGTAGGAATGGTCCAATGGTGGGCCTGGCACAACTTCGAAGCCCCAAAAGAGGACGTAGCCAAAGACTACCTCTCAGCCATCAAGCCCCTCTTCAACTAAGTAAGAAGCTCATCCCAAAGCATCGCCCCAACCCAGGCCGCCACGCACCCCAAAGTGTCACTCGCACCTCAAAGCGCCTAACAACAAAGTGCCCACCACATCCAAATTCAGATATATATGTTGGTTGCTTGTTCGAACACAACTGGATTCCCGCAGGGTCCGGCATAGGTTAACTTTTCGCCGCACTCCGCAGGACGCAAGAAGCTCCCGCCGCACGAAGTGCGCAGCGAGAGCTTCTTGCATGTCCGAGGACGCGGCGAAAAGTTAACCTATGCCGGACCCGGGCGTTATATCAATTGTCTTGGACTAGAACATGCCCAAGAAACCATGCACAAACAGTGCGGCCAGAGCGGCACCGATAAACGGTGCGATGCCAGGAACAAGCAGGCCGTACTTCCAGTTGTTGTCAGCCTTGTTCTTAATCGGCAGCACCTGATAGGCCATGCGAGGACCAAGGTCACGAGCCTGGTTCATGGCGAAGCCGGTGATGCCGCCCATGCCCATGCCAACAGCCCAAACGATCAGACCGACGCAGATAGCGAGCATCAAAACGTTCTCGCCGGCACGGCTAGCGGTAGCCAGGATGGCGCTGATGAACACAAAGGTGCAGATAGCCTCGCAGAAGAAGTTGCGGGCATAGTTGGTGCCCTCGGTGGTGGGGTTGGTCGAGAAGATGTTGCGCTGGGCAATAGGGTCGACGACGCCCTCGGAAGCCTTGAACTCATCGGCATACATCAACCACGCGATCACGGCGCCCACAAAGCCGCCGAGCATATCGGCAATCATGAAGGGGATGCAGCTGCTCCACGGCACCAGGCCCACGATGCACTGGGCAAGCACCATGGCGGGGTTCATGCACACGGCGCCGCCAAAGACAAACAGGCAGACCGAGATGCCAAAAGACCAGGTAGTGATGGCAAACATATGACCGGAGCCCTGATACTTGGTGCCCTTAAGCACGGTATCGCAGTGCACGCCCACGCCAAAGATGATCATGAGGGCCGTTGCGCCGAATTCGCAGAGGAGTTTGGTAAGCATAAAACCTTATCTTTCTTGTCGGTTATAAACGATTCGTTTAGGCCGCGTACTAGTGCTGTGCGACGACAACGCCCAGGCCATCGGGAATGACGGCCACCTTGGCATCGGCACCCTTCATCTCAAAGGCGAGCTTGAGCGCCTCATCGAGGGTGTTGACCGGCGTCATGTGCATATCCTTGATCATCTGGTGATCGCACAGGTCGGTGACCATGATCACAGGGTGATGCGCCAGGATGCGGGCAAAGATCTGGCTCGTCCACTGGTCGGGCAGGGTCTCGTCCTTAGGACGGTCGATGCAGGCACGCTCAAACTCCGCCGGATCGTTGTCGGCGATGTTGTGATAGAAGCCCTCGCCACCGTGACCGTCGGCACAGCCGGCGACGTCGATGATCACGCCGCCCTCGGGAAGCGTAGCCTCGGCAGAGCACATGCCCTTCACGGCCTGATAGATGTTCTGGTCGAGCGGGTAGCCGCCGTTGGTGGTGATGGCAATCTCGCACTCGACGGGCTCAACGCCGGCAAGGCTCTTCACGAACTCGCAGCCGGCCTCGTGCGCCTTGTGGATGTCGCCGGCA
Source organism: uncultured Collinsella sp. (assembly GCA_958346165.1). The sequence goes on from CATVQO010000030.1 coordinate 11,396, forward strand.
AAGGAGCCGATGACCTCGTGCTTGCCGTTGAGCACCACGTTGAGCACAAAGGCAAGGTGAGCCATCTCGGCAGCGGCAAACATGTCCTCGCTCACGTGGTTGTGGCACAGGTTGCCGGCACGCGAATGGGAATCGTTCACAAACTGACCGTTGTGGTTGTACATAATGGTCTTGTAGCTGGCAATGCCGGGCAGCACGGACTTGCGGCTGCCAGAGAAACCGGCAAAGAAGTGCGGCTCAATAAAGCCCTCGGCAAGCAGCAGATCGCAATCGGCAGCAATCTTGTTGATGATGCACTCGCCACCAGAAGGCAGGGTGCCGATCTTTTTCATCATGCTGTCGTCAGTCGCGACGTGCATAACGATTTCCTCGTTGGCAACGATCTCCTCGCCATACTTGTTGACGAGCTCCTCGTGCGTCGACGGACGATGCATGCCTGTAGCAACCAGAATGCGAACGCGTGCCTCAGGCGCAGCAGAGTGGATGTGATGCAGCAGAATAGGCATCGTCACACGCGAGGGAACGGGGCGCGTATGATCGGAGCTAATAATGACGATATCCTTCTTGCCAGCACAAAGCTCCTCGAGCGAAGGCGAACCATAAGGGTTGGCAAGCGACTCCTCTACCAGCTCTTCCTGCGATTTTGTAGTCTTAAACTCGTTTTGATGACCTTCCATCACACCCGCGAAGTTCTTATCCTCGAGCTCCAGATGCAACGTCTTGTGGTCAAACGGCAGTTCACATTCAAACAATGACGAGCGCCCTCTTCCTTTCATCTAACACACTAGATAAACCGTTGGAAGGATACGCCGCTCACCGAAAAACACCACCGTCCACCGACTCATTAACACAACGTTCATATTTGACCCACAACAAAACGGCCACGATCCCAAACGGGACCGCAGCCGCCTGTCAAAGACACTATAGACAGGATGATTTACGCAGCGCCGAGGCAAACATCTAGTCCGAGACGTACGCACGTAAGCCATTTTGCATAAATCCGTTAATTAATTGCATAAGATGGCGCATGGATTTCTGGCCCTAACTGGGTAGTACCCTCCGGAGCGTGCATTTTTGCGAGTATTCAGCATCGCGGGATAAGATTTTGGTGCCAAAAATCTTTCAAAAGGTAGATAGTCCTCATGACTCGACCCATCTGGATAGCATGCGGCGAGAAACCAGCCATATATGATCGTCGCCAAAGCCCAATCGTCGTGCAAAAGCATCAACAAAGGCAGCGAAAGCCGGCTATGGCCTTATGCATCAATCTTTGGCTGCTGAAAACTCCGTTTTTTGCACGTCGCCCCAAGCACCACCCTCACCCAGCGGCTGATCCGCCGAAGACCGGACATCGCAGGGCCCGCCATTAGTTTACTTTTAGGCACACTCCGCAGGACGCAAGAAGCCCTCGCCGCACTCCACGCTATGCGCGAAGCGCGCCTTATTCCCTTCAGCTTTAATCCCAGAAGACCGAGGACGAAGGGATCCGATGGGTTTCCCTCTGAATGCACTCCGCAGCACGAAGCCCCCTTATCCGCAGC
>CATVQO010000031.1 GCA_958346165.1 uncultured Collinsella sp.
AGCCGCGGGAGCCGGGCGGCGCATATGAACTTTATCGCGAGTTCCGCACGCAAAGGAAAGCACTTAATGTGCTTTCCGTCTTGCGCAGGACTGTAGAGCAGGAAACTTCATATGCGGCCCTCCCGGGCGCAAGCAAAAGGGCGACCCCCTTAGGAGTCGCCCTTGTTGAGCTGCTTATGTTTAGCTGTTACTCGGCGTCGTGGTGACGGCGGGGCTTGCGGCCTCCGTTGTCACCGGGACGGCGCGGACGGTCGCTGCGCTCGGAGCGCTCGCGACGCGGACGCTCACGGCGCTGGAAGTGCTCGCCGTCGCCCTCAGAGGCACCCTCGGCGCGAGCCGGGGCCTCGGGCTTGTCAAGACGATCGAGCGAGATCTTGCCGCGATCGTCGACCTCGATGACGACGACCTTGACCTCGTCGCCCACGTTGAGGACGTCCTCGACCTTCTCCACGCGACCCTTGGCAACGCGGGAGATGTGCAGCAGGCCGTCCTTGCCGGGCAGCAGGTTGACGAAGGCGCCGAAGGGCTGGATGGAGACCACGCGACCCGTGTACTCCTCGCCCGGCTCGGGAACCTTGATGATGAGCTTGATGCGCTCGACGGCCTGGTCCACGGACTCGCCGGTGCCGCCGACAAAGACGGTGCCGTCCTCCTGGATGTCGACCGAAGCGCCGGTCTCGTCCTGAATACCGCGGATGACCTTACCGCCGGAACCGATGACGTCGCGGATCTTGTCGGTCGGGACCTGGATGGAGACGATGCGCGGAGCGGTGCTGCGCGTGGTGTGGCGCGGCTCGGGGATCACATCGAGCATCTTCTGCAGGATGAAGGCGCGACCCTCCTTGGCCTGCTGCAGGGCGCGGGCCAGGATGTCAAAGGTGAGGCCGGTGGCCTTGTTGTCCATCTGCAGAGCGGTGATGCCCTCGGTGGTGCCGGTGACCTTAAAGTCCATGTCGCCCAGGAAGTCCTCGAGACCCTGGATGTCGGACAGGACCACGGTCTTGCCCTCCTCCTGGATCAGACCCATGGCGATACCGGAGACCGGGCGCTTAATGGGCACGCCGCCGTCCATAAGGGCGAGCGTGGAACCGCAGGTCGAAGCCATCGAAGACGAACCGTTGGACTCCATGACCTCGGAGACGACGCGGATGGCGTAGGGGAACTCGTTCTCGTCGGGGAGCACCGGAAGCAGAGCGCGCTCGGCCAGGTTGCCATGGCCGATCTCGCGGCGCTTGGGGCTGCCCATGCGGCCGGTCTCGCCGGTGCAGAACGGCGGGAAGTTGTAGTGGTGCATGTAGCGCTTGCCCTCGGTGGGCTCGATGGTATCCAGACGCTGGCCCTCGTTGAGCATGCCGAGCGACAGGACGGAGAGCACCTGGGTCTGGCCGCGCTGGAACAGGCCGGAGCCATGAACGAGCGGCAGGTAGTTGTCCTTCACCATGATGGGGCGGATCTCGTCGGCAGCACGGCCGTCGACGCGCTCGCCAGTCTCGACGACCATGGTGCGCATGGCCTTCTTCTCGAGCTTCTTGAGCGCCACGGGGATCTCGCGCTCCCAAGCGGCCTGCTCCTCCTCGGTGAACTCGGCACGGATGGACTCCTTCAGAGCCTCGACCTTGCCGATACGGGAGAGCTTGTCGGCGTCGCGCAAGGCAGCAGCCATCTCGTCGTAGTGGGCGAAGATGCGCTCCTGGACCTCCTCGACGGGCTGGTCGAGCGGGTACTCCTTCTTGACGATGGTGCCGTTGACCTGCTCCCACTCGGCGACGAACTCGTCCTGGGCCTGGCAGAAGGCAGCGAGAGCCTCCTGGCCAAACTTCATGGCGGCGAGCATGTCGTCCTCGGAGATCTCCTCGGCGCCGGCCTCGACCATCGAGATGAAGTCGGCAGAGCCGCCCAGCTCCAGGTCCAGGTCGGAGTTCTCGCGCTCCTCATAGGTGGGGTTGACGATAAACTCGCCGGTCTCCACGTTGCGACCGATGCGCACGCAGGCAAGCGGGCCCTCGAAGGGCACGCCGCCGAGCGTCATGGCCAGGGATGCACCCATAACGTTGATGACGTCGAAGGGGTTGACCTGGTCGGCGACGAGCGAGGTGGCGACGATGTGTACCTCGTTACGGAAGCCGTCCGGGAAGCTCGGGCGAATCGGACGGTCGATCATGCGCGCGGTGAGCGTGGCCTTCTCGCTGGGACGGCCCTCACGCTTGAGGTAGCCACCCGGAATGCGGCCGGCGGCGTACATCTTCTCGTTGAAGTCGACGGTCAGCGGGAAGAAGTCGTAATTCTTGCGCTCCTTGGAGACGACCACGGTGTCGAGCATCGTGGTGTCGCCCTGCTTGACCAGACAAGCGCCGGTGGCCTGCTTGGCAAGCTCGCCGGACTCGAAGGTGTAGGTCTTGCCGTACAGCTCAAAGGTCTTGGATACGAGTGTCATTGTTCTCCTTTACCCCACAGGCCCCTTGCCTGCGGGCTTCTCATGTGACGCAGGCCCCCTGCCCCCGCCACGCTTCAGAGCGTGATTGTTCACGCCCTTACACAAAAAGAGCGCCCCGCTGCGCAGGACGCTCTTAGCATGTACAAATCCTACTGGATGTTGTCGCGGATGCCCAGAGCCTTGATGAGCTCACGGTACTCGACGATGTCGTTCTTCTTGATGTAGGAGAGAAGACGACGACGACGGCCGACGAGCATGAGCAGGCCACGACGGGTGTGGAAGTCCTTCTGGTGGGACTTCATGTGCTCGGTCAGCTCCTTGATGCGCTCGGACAGGATGGCGACCTGAACCTTGGGGTTGCCGGTGTCGACCGGGGTGTTACCGAACTGGGCAGTCAGCTCAGCCTTGCGCTCTTTGGAAACAGTCATTGTTTCACCTTTCGTTTAACGTCGCCCACGGGCGACTCGATTCGCCTCGGACTGGGAAGCCGCCGGTGGAGCGAGCAACCAAGATCGAGGTACCAACAGGCCGATATGTTACCACAAGCAGCCCGCCCCTGCGCATCATCACCGACCCAACATGAATTCCATCGCACGGAGGCGCTGATCGGTGTGCGTCGCAGCCCAAACATGCGAAAGCCCGAGCAAGAATGCCGCCGTATGCGGGTCGATTCGCTCGGCCATGAGCGCATCGAAGGTCATGGACATGAGGGCGCGAAGCCATGCGACCTCACCAGTCGATACCAGCTCGGCACCCGGAACGCTCGACGCGCACGATCCGCACATGAGCCCGCCCGCCTGTGGTGAAAAATACGACAGCATGGGGTCTCCGCACAGCACGCAGGCCGAAAAATCTGGTCGATAGCCAACGTGCGACAGCAGCTTAAAGACATATGCCGCCACAAGTAAATCCATATGCGCAGCGTCGAGCCCGCTGCCGACCAGGGTAAGCGCCCGTTGCGTAATGGCAAAGGTAAACGGGTCCTCGGCGTCCTCGAACGAGCACACGCGTGCGACCTCGGCGATCGCGCTTGCGGCGCAAGTCGTCTCGTAATCGGGCGCAGCGCCGAGCGGCGCCTCCATAAGCTCGGCCTGGGAAACCACGTCGAGTGACCGTCCATGCGCAAGCAGCATATCAACGGTACAGAACAGCTCGCAGCGCGCCGCCAACCGCCCGCCGGGCTTACGCGCACCCTTTGCCACGGCACGAACCTGTCGACCCCGCTCGTCAAGCATCGTCAGGATCAGGTCCGTCTCTTTGAGCTTCGTCTTATCGAGGACGAGCACCTTCGTGCGATATGTCCGGGAGCCTGCCATGCGCGCCGCGCGTCCTTAGTCCTCGGCGTTGTAGCCAAAGCGGCGAATCTGGGCCTCGTCGTCACGCCAGCCGGCCTTGACCTTCACGTCCAGCTCCAAAAAGACCTGCGTGCCAAAGATGCGCTCAAGATCGCGGCGGGCGTCGATACCGATATGCTTGATCATCTCGCCGCCCTTGCCGATGATGATGCCCTTTTGGCCCTCACGCTCGACGTAAATGGTGGCGTGCACGCGCAGCACCTTCTTGGTCTGCTCGAGCGCATCGCAGATCACGCCAACGGAGTGCGGGATCTCATCACGGGTGCGGCGCAAGACCTTCTCGCGCACAAACTCGGCAACGAGTGTCTCGTCGGAAGCGTCGGTACCCATGTCCTCGGGGAACCAACGCGGGCCCTCGGGCAAAAAGTGCGCAACGGTCTCAATGAAGGCATCGACGTTGAAGTTCTTGACCGACGACGTCACGATCTCGTCGTCATAGTCCATGAGCTCGTGGGCGGCCTTAAGCTGCTCCATGACCTGTGTGGGGTCGGCCTCATCGGCCTTGGTGAGCACCAGGACCTTCTTGCAACGAGCGCATCTGACACGCTCGGCAACCCAGGCGTCTCCCCTGCCGATGGGCTTGGTGGCATCAACCAAAAACGCGACGACGTCGACATCGTTCAACTCGAACAGTGCGCTCTTGTTGAGCTCGGACCCCAGGCCGTCCTTGGGCTTATGAATACCCGGGGTATCGACAAAGACCAGCTGGTAGCCGGGACGGTTGACGACGGCGCGCATGCGACGGCGGGTCGTCTGTGCCACCGGCGAGGTGATGGCGACCTTTTTGCCATAGCAGGCGTTGAGCAGCGTGGACTTGCCGGCGTTGGGGCGTCCGACCAGGGCCACGAAGCCGCTGCGAAAACCGGGCTCCACGTCACCAAAGCCCATAGAACCGTCGTCCTCGTCGCACAGGGCGTCGAGCTCCTCATCGCTCATGCCCTCAAACGGGTCGAACTCCACGACTTCCTCGAGCTCCTCGGTATCCACCGCGTCCAGGGACTCGTCGTCCAAAATCTCATCGGTAGGCTGCATATTGTCGGACATGGGAATCCCTTTCTAAATAAAGCCGAGCGCGTGGGCAAATACCAGCACGCCCACAATCGCGGCAGTGATGGAAAGAACGTATACAGAGGCGGCGGCGATGTCCTTCGCACGCTTGGCCAGCGGATGGAGCTCCTGGGTCGCCAGGTCGACGATGGCCTCCATAGCGGTGTTGCACAGCTCGCCGTGAATCACCAAGCCACAACAGATGATAATCGTGGCCCACTCGGCAATGTCGAGGCCCACGATACAGCCGGCAATGACGGTGCACACGCCCGCAACGAGCATGACCTTAATGTTGCGCTCGGTCTTGACGGCGGTGACGAAGCCCTCCATGGCGTAGGAAAACGACTTAAAGAAGGACGGATGGTCCTTGTTCGATCCGGGAATCATAGACGGCTCCTAGTCGTGGGCGTGGTTGGTGATGGGGCCGACGTGGACTAGCTTAGGGTCCTCGCCGCGCTCGAGCGACAGATCGCGCAGGATGGCGTCCTCGCGGGCCTCCATGACCTCGGCCTCGTCGTCCTCGATGTGGTCATAGCCCAGCAGGTGCAGCATTCCGTGTACGAGCATCAGACGGCACTCGTCAGCGGGGCTATTGCCAAAACCGGGGGCCTGACGGGCAATAACCTGCGGGGCCAAGATAATATCGCCGAGCTCGAGCGTCTCATCGGCGGGAATGTCATCGTCAAAGGCCGAATCGCACTCAAACGAGAGCACATCGGTGGTGCGGTCGATACCGCGCCACTCGTGGTTGAGCTCGTGCATCTCGTCCTCGTCGACATACGAAAGGGAAATCTCGACTTCACGCTCAACGCCCTCGGCGGCAAGCACAACCTCGCAGATGTGCTCCACCTCCTGCGCGTCGAGCAGCGTATCGAGCTCGGCATCGTTGCTGATCAATACACTCAACGGGACTCCTTTCGGTCACGTACGCGCTTCTCGCGCACATCATCATAAGTATCGTATGCCTCGACGATACGTCCCACCAAGGCATGGCGCACCACGTCGGGACGCTCGAGGTGCGAAAATGCGACATCATCGACACGGCCCAAAATCTTCTCGACATCCGCCAAGCCACCACGACGACCCACCAGGTCACGCTGGCTCAGGTCGCCGGTAATCACGAACTTGGAGTTGAAGCCCAGGCGCGTCAGGAACATCTTCATCTGCTCGGGCGTGGTATTTTGCGCCTCGTCGAGCACCACGAAGGCATCACTCAGCGTGCGGCCGCGCATGTAGGCAAGCGGGGCGATCTCGATCACGCCGCGCTCCATAAGCTCATCGGTGCGTTCGCGATCCATCATGTCAAAAAGGGCGTCGTAGAGCGGACGCATGTAGGGATCGATCTTTTCCTCGAGGGTACCGGGCAAAAAGCCCAGGTTCTCCCCCGCCTCGACAACCGGACGCGTCAAGATCAGACGGCCCACCTCGTGGCGCTTGAGCGCGGCAACGGCGAGCGCCATGGCCAGATAAGTCTTACCGGTGCCGGCAGGACCCAGGCCAAACGTGATGGTATGCGAGCGAATGGCATCCACATAGCGCTTTTGGCCGAGCGTTTTGGGGCGAATGGCACGACCGCGATACGAAAGCAGCACGTCATCGCGAAGCGACGTAGCCTCGTGCTCACCGTCGCGCAGAACGGCCAGACAGCGCGAGACATCGTCGGCAGAAAGCGTGCGCCCGGCAGCAGCCTCACGAAAGGCATGTTCGAAAAAACGCGCCACGAGTTCGACCTCATCCGGGTCACCGCTCACGGCGATGCTATCGCCACGGGCGACCACATGGGCGCGAACCAAGTTCTCGAGTGCACGAAGGACGCCGTCGCCGGCGCCCAAAACGCGCGAGGGGTCGATACCCTCGGGAACGGTAAGTCTAATCTTCGAGGCTTCCATGAACCTCCCTGCGCGCATGGACCAAGCCGGAATCATCGACTCCGATGATAGCAACATCGAGCAGGCACGGGGCTGTGAGTCCACAGGTATCGTCAAGACGGGCATGATGGAACGAGCCGAGCGTCAGGTTGTCGCCGTACTCGAGGACGGCACGCTCGACGGTGCCCACGCGACGACGAGCGTCAGCAATAGCGAGCTCCTGCGCGGCGGCCCGCATACGGCGGCTGCGCTCGGCCATAACCTCGGGCGGCACTTGGTCGGGCATGTCGGCAGCAAGGGTACCGGGACGCTTGCTATAGCGGAACACGTGCATACGCGAGAAACCCACACGACGGCACAGCGCCAGCGACTCCTCGAATTCCTCGTCCGTCTCACCAGGAAAACCGACGATGACATCGCACGAAAGAGACACCTGGGGCAAGTTGGCGCGAATCATGCGCACCGTGTCCTCAAAGGCCTCGGCGCTATAGGGACGGCCCATGCGATGCAGGGTCGCCGTGCAGCCGGACTGCACGGGCAGGTGCAAAAACGGGGCGATACGCTGCGGATAGCGCGCCATAACCTTAAGCAGGCGCTCAGAGATATCCATGGGCTCGACCGATGAAATGCGCACATGCGGAATAGACGTGCGCTCCATGATGGCCTCGAGCAGCTCATCGATTTCGACGTGCTCGTCGGTCGCGCTCTTGCCATCGTAGGCACCCAGGTTCACACCGGTCAGTACCACCTCGGGCACGCCGGCCTCCTGGGCCTCGCGAACTTGCTCAAGCACGGACTCGACCGGCACGGAGCGCTCGGGGCCGCGCGCCTTCCACACAATGCAATAGGTGCAGCGATGGTTGCAGCCGTCCTGAATCTTCACGCCCAGGCGAGAGCGACCGAGAACGTCGACCACCTCGCCATCGCTGCAGGCGGGAACGCTATCGGACTCAACACCCAGCACCTCGCAGACACGTTCGGCGACATCGATCTTGGACGGCTCGGCAATCACGCGATCCGAAAGCTCCGATAGCTCCTCGGGATGCAAATTGACCACGCATCCGGTCACGACCACATAGGGCTCGTTTGGATGGGCCAGCGCATGACGGACGGCCTTACGGGTCTTGGCCTCAGCCTCGCCCGTAACGGCACAAGTGTTAATGACGATCAGATCGGCATCCTGGGGCTCAACAATAGCAAAGCCCAAGCGCATAAGATCGGCAGTGATACGGTCAGACTCAACCCGGTTGACACGGCAGCCGAGGTTGACGACGGAAATATGGGGTGCGAGCACGCGGGCTCCTTAATCGAGGATATCGTCGAGGGCACTCTTGATACGGTCGGTCACCGACTTCTTACCGGAAGCGACGTCATCGCCCATCTCATCGGCAAAAGCACGGAGCAGCTCGCGCTGCTTATTGGAAAGATTGGTGGGAACGACCACGCGCAGTTGCACGATCAGGCGGCCACGCGAACCGCCACCGCCAATGCGCGGCATGCCGTAATTATTGACGCTCACGGTGTCGCCGTACTGGGCGCCGGCGGGAACCGTCACCTTAACGACCTCGTCGGGCATAATGCCCTCGACCTCGATCTCGCAGCCGAGCGCAGCCTGCGCAATCGAGATATCGCTCACCAGGTACAGGTCGTCCCCGTTGCGCTTAAAGCGCTCATGGTCGGCAACGCGCACGTTGACAATCAGGTCGCCCGAAGGCTCGCCGCGAAGGCCGGCCTCGCCAAAGCCGCTCACGCGCAGCTGGCGACCGGTCGAAACGCCGGCGGGAATATCGATGTCGATCTTTTCGTGCGAAGGCGTGCGGCCTTGACCGTCGCAGGTCTCGCAGGGATGATCGATAACCGTGCCCTCGCCATGGCAGTCGGGGCAAGGCGAGGAAGACTGAACCTGGCCCAAAAACGATCGCTGAACCGTCGTGACATAGCCCGTGCCGTGGCAGCGGCCGCACTGCTTTTCCTGTGCGCCCTCTGCCCTACCGGTGCCATTGCAGTCCTCGCAAGGAGCAAGGCGGTCATAGCTGATTGTCTTTTTGCAGCCGAGCGCCGCCTCCTCGAGCGTCACCGAAAGCGAGATGGCCATATCACGTCCGCGACGACGCTCACGACGGCTGCGGGCGCCACCGCCGGCACCGCCGCCAAAGAACGACGAGAACAAGTCGTCCATGCCCATGCCACCAAAGATATCGTTGATATCGACGTAGCCGGAGCCACCGGGGCCGTCGGCAGCGCCGTAACGGTCGTAGTTAGCACGCTTCTGCTCATCGGAAAGAACGGAATATGCCTCGTTGAGCTCTTTGAACTTAGCCTCGGCCTCGGGGTCGTCCGAAACGTCCGGGTGTACGGTACGGGCCTTCTTTAGAAACGCGCGCTTAATCGTCCGCGCGTCGGCATCCTTGTCGACGCCAAGCACCTCGTAGTAATCCCTATTTTCCGACACGACCGAATCCTTCCGACTTTCATTATTGTCACAGTGCGTCCTATACCCAAGCTGGGCCGGCCGCAAACAGAGGGTTTGATGTTATTGCATTGCGTAGGGCGAAAGCATGGCACGTTGCGAGCAGCTCGCAAACCAAACCGACACGAGCGCAAACATAAATCCGTTGGCAAAACCGTTGGCAAACTGCATCGCGCCGCGCTTCCACCACAGCAGGCTGCGGTGCAGCACGCCGTCCGAGAGCACCATGAACAGGCCCATGGCAAACGGAATAAAGCACATCACGGCAAAGGCCGAGAACACGCCCGAGATGGCCGATAGCACCAAAAACGGCGCCACGATGCCCATCAGGTAAAAACCGGTACGGGCCTTGCCTTCCAGGCGCTCGGCCTCAACATGGGCCCGACCGACCAGATCACCGCCAGAGGCGCCGTTGGTGCCGGCGTGACCCATGCCGCCAATACGGACCTCGTCGCCATCGTGCGTGCCGGCGGGAAACTCAATCGTCTGCTCGGAGGTCACACGGGTTCGCCCGCTGCCGCCGCAATCGGGACAGGGGTCGGCGACGACCTTACCGGAGCCACCGCACTCAGGGCAGACAGACTGGAACGTGCCGGCACCAAACAGAAAGGACAGGTCGACATCGATGTGGCCGCGACCGCCGCAGCTCGGACAGGTATGTGCATGCTCGGACGAAACAGAGCCCGAACCGCCGCAGTGACCACAGGTATCGAAGCGCGTATAGCGGACGGTCTTGCGGGCACCGCCCTTGGCCTCCTTGGCGTCGAGCTTAATATCGACGACCACGTTGGCGCCGTTCTCGGGATTATAGGCAGCCTGCCCGCGACGCGGCTGACCCCAGGCGCCACCAAAGGGAAAGCCGCCCTCAAAGGGATTGCCGTAGCCCGCGCTGCCGGCGTAACCGCCGCCATAGGGCGAAGCCGTGGGAGCGCCGGCAAAGGGATTGCCCGAGCGCATGGCGTCGTAGCGCGCACGCTTCTGCTCGTCCGAAAGCACAGCATAGGCCTCGGAAACCTCTTTGAACTTTTCCTCGGCATCCGGTTCTTTGTTGACGTCCGGATGGAGCTTGCGGGCCTTTTGCTGGAAGGCTTTCTGTATATCACGCGAGGTGGCGTCCTTGGAGACACCCAAAATCTCGTAGTAATCTTTTTCGTTCATCGTCGCCATGCGCGGCAACCTCCTGCTCACAGCAGCGTATATATTGCGGTAATTCTACCCGAGCGGCCTAGGCTAGACCCCAAAACAGCTCGAACAGCACATTTCCATCGAGCCAGCCCAAGTGAGTGGGCGCTAAACGAGCACGGACGCGACCTGCGATAACGTCTTTCGAGGTGACGCGCCCCGCATGTCCTTGAATATGATCGGGCACCCAGGTGGCAAGGCCCAACTCGACCGCACGGTCGCAGGCCGCCGCCAACTCATCTGCAGCGATCACGCTTGCCGAGCGAACCAACAGATCGGGCCCAATGCCACGCGTCATGCGACAGGCAAGCATCAAATCCTCGGCCGCCGCCTCGCGCTGCGACAGATACTCGGCATCAAACGTCGTCGCGGCATCGTCGCGTTGCACCAAGCGCACGCGATACGCATCGCCGCGAGCAAGCACGTCGGGAAACAGCCCGGCCAAGCGATCGAAATCCTCGGCGTCGAGCATACCGGCGGCAGAGCGGCCCAAACCCAGATAGCCCTGTCCGGTCCAATAGGCAATGTTGTGGGCGCACTCATGGCCGTCGAGCGCGTAGCTTGCCACCTCATACGGGTGATAGCCGGCCGCACTCAGGCGCTCACGCGCCGCATCCATGCATGCAGCCTGAAAATCCTCGTCGGGCTCGAGCGACTCGTCGCGACACGCCATGCGATAGAGCGGCGTGCCCTCCTCGAGCGTGAGCGGGTACACCGACACATGATGCGGCGCCGCCGCCAACACGCCATCGAGTGTGCGCTGCCAGCTTAGGTCGGTCTGCCCGGGAAGGCCGCACATCAGGTCGCACGACACGACAAGCCCAGCGTCCTTGACCGTCGTGATGGCAGCGAGCGCCCGATCGGCATCGTGAATGCGGCCGATGGCGGTAAGTTCGGCGTTATCGAGCGTTTGCACGCCCAGAGAGACGCGCGTGACACCCACCCCGGCAAGCGCAGTGGCAAGCTCTGCGGTCAGCGATTCGGGATTGGCCTCGCAGGTAAACTCAACAGGCTTGCACCACGCAGAGATACGCCGGGCAAATTCTACCAAACGCTCCCCCGCCAGCGACGGCGTGCCGCCGCCAACATAGACGGTGCGGATCTGTGCAAGCGCGCCTGCGTCGCCAAAAGCATCGAGGCGCGCATACAACTGCTCAAAATAGGTATCGAGCGCAACGCTCATGTTGCACGGAGCAAAACTGCGTGAGTCAAAGTCACAGTACCGGCATTTTTGGGCGCAAAACGGCACATGCACGTACAGCGCGGTAACGGCCACCGTTAGGCCTCCAACGGATGAGCGGGCACCGACTCGCCGGCGGCAAGTGCGGCCTCACAGGCCACCACATCGTGCTCGATATCATCGACCAGTGCCATGAACTCCTCGTATGTGGAGCAACGCACCACCTGAGCGCGCCAGGCGGCAGCATGGGGCATGCCCTTTAGATACCAGCTTGCGTACGTGCGGGCACGCGACATGAGCGGCAACAGCTCGTGCGTGAGCGTCAGGTGCTCGCGCAGGGCATCCAGGCGCTCAACCGAGGAGCGAGAAGGAACCGGCGTGCCATCGAGTGCAAGGGCTCGGGCATCGCCGAACACCCATGGATTGCCGTAGATGCCGCGCGCGATAAACACCGCGCTGGCACCCGAGCTTTGCAGATGCTCAGCAGCGTCCTCTGCCGAGAACACATCGCCCGAACCGATAACGGGAATCTCGACGGCGTCGGCCACCTCATCGACGACCGACCAATCGGCCTGGCCCGTATAGAGCTGCGTGGCGCAGCGACCATGTACCGCCACCGCGGCGGCCCCTGCTCCCTCAAGCATCTGGGCAAACGTCGCGGCGTTGCGGTCTTCGGCGTAAAAGCCCTTACGGATTTTTACGGTCACGGGCACATGCGCCGCGCCCACCGCCGCCTCGACGATCTGCTCGGCCAGATCGGGAGTGCGCATAAGCGCCGAGCCCTCGCCCTTGGTGACGACCTTGCGAGCCGGGCAGGCCATGTTGATATCGATCAGCGACAGGCGATCGCCCACACGCTCCTCGACGGCAGCAACAGCGCTCGCAAACTGATCGGGCTTGGAGCCAAAGAGCTGCACGCAGATCTGCTGCTCCTCATCGGCCGGCAGTACCAGGCGCCACGTCTTATTGCTGGCATAGGCAAGGCCCGCCACGCTCACCATCTCGCTATAGGCAAGATGGGCACCGCGACGGCGGCACATGATGCGATAGGCGGGATCGGTCACGCCCGCCATGGGAGCCATAAGGAACGGTTGCTCGGCATAGGCGCCAAGCAACCGCTTGCTGTATTCAGAAAGTGCCATGGACCTACTCGTCCACCTTGAGAATCGCCATAAAGGCCTCCTGCGGAACCTCGACCGAGCCGATGGCCTTCATGCGCTTTTTGCCCTCTTTCTGCTTCTCGAGCAGCTTGCGCTTTCGCGAGATATCGCCGCCAT
>CATVQO010000032.1 GCA_958346165.1 uncultured Collinsella sp.
ATCATTACCTGCCGGTCGAGACGCCGCTGCTCGAGGACAAGGGTTCGCTCGAGGAAGGCGGCCGCATTGCGGATACGCCGTTTAAGCTCTTTGATGACGACGGTCGCCTGCTGGTGGTCCGTCCTGACAACACCCTGCCGATCGTTCGCCTGGTTTCGACTCGCATGAGCGCGGCCGATCTGCCGCTGCGCCTGCGCTACGAGGCGCCGGTGGTCCGCGAGTGCCAGCGCAATGCCGGCGGCTCGCGTCAGTTTACGCAACTGGGTTTTGAGCTCATCGGTGTGGGCGACACTGCGGGCGATGTCGAGATCGTCTCGCTGGTGGCGGAGGCTGTGCGCAAGCTAGCACTTCCCGATGCGCGCATTATCGCGGGCAGCGTGCGTCCGTTTAAGGAGCTGCTTGCGGCGTGCGAGGATCGCAAGCTGGCCGCCGGGGCCCTGCGCTGCGTGCACGCCAACGACTTTGTGGGCCTCGATGCCCGCGTGGCAGCAAGCGTCGAGTCCGATGCCGTCAAGGCCGCCATTAGCGAGCTGCCACGTCTGCACGGCGGTGCCGAGGTGCTCGACCGCGTGGACGCGCTGCTGGAGGCCGCCGGTATCGTCGTGCCACTGACGCGCGAGCTGCGTGCCCTGGTCGAGGGCCTGGCACCCGAGGACGCCCAGGTGCTGTCGTTCGACTTCTCCATCATGAACTCTTTCGATTACTACACGGGTCTGGTCTTTAAGGCCTATGCCGGCGGCCTGCCCGATCCGGTCGGTTCGGGCGGACGCTACGACTCCATCTTTACCGGCGCATTTGGCGACGGCATCGAGGTACCGGCGGCGGGCTTTGCCTTTTCGCTCGAGCGTCTGGAGGCCGCGCGCACCTCGGCCGAGGACGCCGCTTCCGACGGCGATCACGCCGTGGGTCGCGGCGCCGAGGGTCCGCTGCGCATCGCCGTGCCCAAGGGCTCGCTCAAGGCCGACACGCTCGACGTGCTCGAGGCCGCGGGCTTGGACGTCTCTGAGCTGCGTGACCCCGGCCGTCACCTGATTGTGCGCGGTCGCGACACGCGTGCCGGCGAGGGCACGGTCGGCGATATCGAGTTTGTCATCGTGCGTCCCAGCGATGCGCCTGCCTTTGTGGGCTGCGGTGGTGCCGATTGCGGCATCTGCGGTTGGGACTCGCTCATTGAGGCAGACCTCAACCTGCTGCAGCTGGTCGACCTGGGCTATGGTCTGTGCACCTTTATCGAGGCGGAGCCCGCGTGGCGCGCCGGCCAGGCCGAGCGCAACTATGCCCGCCGCGGTTCGCTTCGCGTGGCCACCAAGTACCCGCGCATTGCGAGTGCCTGGTATGCCGAGCGCGGCGTGAACGCCGATATCGTATCACTGCACGGTAACATCGAGCTGGGCCCCATTGTCGGCATGACCGACCGCATCGTGGACATTACCGCCACGGGCGCTACCCTGCGCGACAACGACCTGGTCATCACCGGCCGCATCATGGACTGCACGGCCCGCTTCTTCGTCAACCCAGGTGCCGCGCGCATGGATCCGCGCGTTCGCAACTTGGCCGATCGCCTGGCTGCTGCCGTGAAGGACAAGCATTTTGAGCCCGTCGCGGGCTCGGCACAATAGCGCGAGCGCGCACGGGCGCCCCAATGTCTGGGCTGCGGGCCGACTGGCGCCGCTGCCCAGTCGCTCGTTTTTCGAACACAACATCGACCGATAGGGGATACCGATATGAAGACCATCAAGCTTGCTCCCGGTGAGCGCCTCGTTACCAACCAGCTCAACCGCAAGGGTGTGCTGCCGCAAAACATCGTCGACGCCGCCCGCGATATCGTGGCCGACGTGCGCGCCAACGGCGATGCCGCGGTGCGCGATTACTGTCAGCGTTTTGACGGTGTTGAGCTGCAGAGCTTCCGTCTGCCGCAAGAGCAGATCGATGCCGCGCTCGAAGGCCTCGATCCCGCTTTTGCCGCGGCGCTCGAAAAGGCTGCACGCCAGATTCGTGAGTTCCACCAGCGCGAGGTCGAGCAGAGCTGGTTTACCACGCGTGCGGACGGCACGATGCTCGGCGTTAAGGTGACCCCGCTCGCGGCGGCCGGCATCTACGTGCCGGGCGGTCGCGCGCAGTATCCCTCCACGGTGCTCATGAATGCCATTCCCGCCAAGGTTGCCGGCGTCAAGCGCGTGGTCATGGTGACCCCGCCGCAGAAAGATGGCCTGATCAGCCCGTATACGCTCGCCGCGGCAAAACTCGGCGGCGTGGACGAAATCTATATGGTGGGCGGCGCTCAGGCCGTGGCCGCGCTGGCGTACGGCACCGAGACCATTCCGCGTGTCGATAAAATCACCGGTCCGGGCAACGCCTTTGTCGCCGCGGCCAAGCAGATTGTCTCGGGCGACGTGGGAATCGACATGGTCGCTGGCCCCTCCGAGGTCTGCGTACTGGCCGATGCCACGGCCAAGCCCATGGTGGTCGCGGCAGACCTGATGGCCCAGGCCGAGCACGATCCGCTGGCAGCCTGCTATCTGGTGACTTGCGACGAGCAGTTTGCGCGTGAGGTCGAGGCGGGTATCGACATCCTGGTGGCGCAGTCGCCGCGTGCCGAGATCACGCGCGCCTCGCTCGATAACGAGGGCACCATCGTGGTGGCCGCCGACATGGCTGCCGCCGTCGAGGCCGTGAACACCGTGGCGCCTGAGCACCTTGAGCTGCACTGCGAGGATGCAATGGGCCTGCTCGGCGGCATTCGCAACGCCGGCGCCATCTTTGTGGGCGCTTGGAGCTCCGAGCCGCTCGGCGATTATGTTGCCGGTCCCAACCACACGCTGCCAACCGGCGGCACGGCCATGTTTTCCAACCCGCTTTCGGTCGAAGAGTTCGTTAAGCGCTCGAGCGTCATTTGCTATACGCCCGAGGGCCTGCTCTCTGACGCTCCCGCCACACAGCGTCTAGCCGAGGCCGAGGGCCTGTGGGCGCACGCGCTTTCTGCTGCCCTACGTCGTCGCGTGCTGGAGCAGGGCGAGGATGCCGTGAGTGCCGAGTCGCTGGCTGCGGCCGACCTGACCAAGGTCGCCTGGCCGGGCGACGCCGTGGCGACGGTTGCTGAGGGCGTGGACCTGGCGGCGGCTGCGGGCGGTGCCGCTGGCGCGACCGGCGAGGAGGTCTAACATGGCCGAACTCACGCCGCGCATGAAGGAGCTCGTCCAGCCCTACTTGACCGGCATCGAGCCCTACGATCCCAACTTTACGCCCACGCGCATCAATCTTTCGGCAAACGAGAACACCTATCCCGTGCCGGCCGGCGTGCGCGAGGCGGTTGATGCGGCCTTGGCTGCCGCACCGCTCAACCGCTATCCCGATCCCATGTCCAACGACCTGCGCGACGAGCTTGCTGCCTGGCATGGCGTGACGCGCGAGAACATCTGCGTGGGCAACGGCGGCGACGAGCTACTCTATAACTTCCTGCTGGCGTTTGGCGGCGCGGGGCGGATCCTGCTCAACTGCCCGCCGTGCTTTAGCGAGTACGCGTTCTTTGCGTCGCTCTGTCAGACCGAGGTGCGCGACGTGTGGCGCGACCCGGCAACTTTTGAGCTCGACCAGGCGGCTGTGTTCGCGGCCGCACCAGAGTGCAACCTGGCGATCGTGACCTCGCCCAACAATCCCACGGGCGACGTGGCGCCGCTCGACTTTGTCGCGGCGCTGTGCGATGCGTGCCCCGGCATGGTCATGGTCGACGAGGCCTACGTGGAGTTTGCCGACGATTCGTTTGGCGCGGCAACTACGGCGCAAGGCCTTATTGCCGAGCATCCTAACCTGGTGATTCTGCATACACTGTCCAAGGCGTTCGGCGCCGCCGGCACGCGCCTGGGCTATGTGATCGCGGCGCCCGAGGTCGTCGACGTGTTCGCGGCGATTCGCCAGATCTATTCGGTCAACGTGTTGAGCCAGGCGGCGGCGCTTGCCTGCGTGCGTGCCCGCGATGCGTACGCGCCCGTGGTGGCACAGGTCGCATCCGAGCGCGAGCGCGAGTTGTGTGCCCTGCGCGCAATGGCTGCCGAGGGTCTGCCCGTGGAGGCGTGGCCGAGCGCGGCGAACTTTGTGCTTGTGCGCACGCCGCATGCCACGCGCGTGCGCGAGCGTCTGCGCGACGAGTATTCAATTTTGGTGCGCGACTTTAGTTACGCGCCGGGGCTCGCGGACTGTCTGCGCATTACCGTAGGCACCCCGCAGGAAAACGACGAGGTGCTGGCCGCGTTTGCCGCGCTGGTGAAGGAGGAGATGTAGATGGACCGCTATGCCGAGGTGACCCGCAAGACGGGGGAGACCGACATTGTCGTAAAGCTCGACCTGGACGGATGCGGCGTGTGTGATATCTCGACTGGCGTACCGTTTTTCGACCACATGCTCAACGCTTTTGGCCGCCATGGTCTGTTCGATTTGACGGTGCACGCGGTGGGCGACGTCGAGGTCGATGCGCATCATACCGTCGAGGACACGGGCATTGTGCTGGGCGAGGCGTTTTGCCAGGCGCTGGGCGACAAGGCGGGCATTACGCGCTTTGCCGACGCGGCGATCGCCATGGACGAGACGCTTGTGATGGCTGCTGTTGATATTTCGGGCCGCGGGCAGGCCTACTGTGAGCTGCCCGTGCCGACTGAGCGCGTGGGCAGCTTCGATACCGAGCTGGCCGTCGAGTTCTTCTGCGCCTTTGCGCGCGATGCCAAGCTCACGCTGCACGTGCGCGAGCTGGTGGGCGGCAACTCGCATCACATTATCGAGGCCGCCTTTAAGGCCGTGGGCCGCACGATGCGCCGCGCCTGCGAGCTGGACCCCCGCGTGCAGGGCATTCCCAGCACCAAGGGCTCGCTGTAACCGCCACAAAGGGACAGGTTTTGAATTGAAAAAGGGAGGGGTCGCGTGGGCGAACCGAAGATCGTGGTGGTCGACTACCACAAGGGCAACTTGTCGAGCGTCGTGCGCGGGCTTGCACGCGCCGGTGCCGCCGCCTGCACGTCGGACGATTCGGAGCAGATCCGCAATGCCGACGGCCTGGTCATCCCGGGCGTGGGCGCGTTCTATGACGCGATTGCCTTTATGCGCCAAAGCGGCGAGGCGGCGGCCGTGCTCGACGCCGTTGCCGCCGGAACTCCGTTGCTCGGCATCTGCCTGGGCCTTCAGTTGTTTTTTGAGCGCGGCAACGAGGGCGTTCCTGCGAGCGAGAGCGCGGTCGCCGACGGCAACGCCTCCGAGCGGGCCGGTGCCCTCTGGGTCGATGGCCTGGGTATTATGCGCGGTTCGTGCACGCGCCTGGAGTCGAGCCGCCTGAAGGTGCCGCACGTGGGCTGGGACCAGGTGCACATGACGCCCGCCGGTGCGGCCGATCCGCTGCTTACTGGTTTTGCCGAGGGTGCCAACATGTACTTCACCCACAGCTACGCGGTGGCCGACGATGCCGATGCCGCCGATGTGCTGGCGCGCACGCACTATACGCGGAGCTTCCCGTGCATCGTGCGCCACGGCAACGTGTGGGGCTGTCAGTTCCATCCCGAGAAATCCTCCGCGCTGGGTCAGCGCATCCTTAAGAACTTCGTCAACATCGTCGAGGAGGCCGGCCGATGATCCTGTTTCCCGCAATCGATCTGATCGGCGGCAAGGTCGTGCGCCTGGAGCGCGGCGACCGGAACCGCTGCAAGGTATATTCCGACGATCCCGTGGCAGTTGCCCGCTCGTTTGCCGAGCAGGGCGCGAGCTGGGTGCACGTCGTCGACCTGTCCGCTGCCTTTGGCGAGGACGAGGACGCGTGCGCTGCCAACTCGGCAGCAATCGAGGCCATCTGCGGCGTCGGCGGTCTGTCCGTGGACGTGGGCGGCGGCGTCCGCTCGCTTGCACGCATCGACGAGCTGGCCGGCTACGGTGCGCGCCGCATCGCACTAGGCACGGTGCTCGTGACCGAGCCGGGTTTTGCCGAGGTGGCGGCCCAAGGCTTTGGCGAGCTGTTGGTGGCAGATATTGCCGCACGCGACGGCCAGGTCAAGGTGAATGGCTGGCGTGACGGCGCGGGCGTGGCGCTCGACGACGCCGTGGCGCAGCTTTCCGAGCTGGGTTTTAAGCATCTGGTGTATACCGACATTGCGCGCGATGGCATGCAGACGGGCATCGATGTGGCGGCGTATCGCCATGTGGCCGAGGTCGCGGGCTTTCCCGTCGTGGCATCGGGTGGCATCTCGACGCTCGACGACATCCGCGCGCTGGCCGCAGTGGGTGAGGGCGCGATTGAAGGTGCCATTACCGGTCGCGCGCTCTACGAGGGCAACTTTACGCTGGTACAGGCGCTGACCGCCGCCCGAGGGGAGGAGTAGCCCATGCTTACCAAACGTGTGATTCCCTGCCTGGACGTCAAGGACGGCCGTGTGGTCAAGGGCGTCAACTTTGTGAGCTTGCGCGATGCGGGCGATCCGGTGGAGCTGGCGCGCGCCTACGACCGCGAGGGTGCGGACGAGGTCGTCTTTCTGGACATTACCGCCACGAGCGATAACCGTGCGACGACTATCGAGATGGCGGCGCATGCGGCCGAGGAGCTCGCCATTCCCTATACCGTGGGCGGCGGCTTTCGCGACCTGGCGGGCATGCGCACCATGGTTGCCGCCGGTGCTGACAAGGTGTCGCTCAACTCTGCCGCCGTGCGCGACCCGTCGCTGATTAGCCAGGCTGCCGCGGCGTTTGGTAGCCAGGCCGTGGTCGTGGCGATCGATGCCAAGCGCGTCGGTTTGCCCGGCGCATCTGGTGCCGACAAGTGGGAGGTCTTCACGGCGGGCGGCCGCAACGCCACGGGCATCGACGCGGTGGCGTGGGCCGAGGAGGCGGCTCGTCGCGGCGCCGGCGAGATCTTGCTTACCAGCATGGATCGCGACGGCACCAAGGCCGGCTTTGACCTGGCGCTCACCCGCGCCGTGGCACGTGCGGTGCCGATTCCGGTGATTGCGAGCGGCGGCGTGGGCACGCTCGAACATTTTGCCGAGGGCGTGATCGAGGGCGAGGCCGATGCCGTGCTGGCGGCCAGCGTCTTTCACTTTGGGACGTTCAGCATTCGCCAGGTGAAGGAGTATATGGCATCGCAGGGAATTCCCGTGAGATTGGATTTCTAATGCTGCGGGCTTCGCTGCGGCTTGCCCAGGCACCGCATCTTGCCGCTCAAACCGTCGCTCGCGTACCAAAGTACGCGTCGCTCCTCTTTCGCGGCAACCTGCGGCACCTGGACAACCCTCGCCGACCTGTGGGGTTTACGGTAATTACTTGGGAGAAATGATGACTGAGGTAATAGAAGCGTCTGATCTTAAATACGACGCCCGCGGGCTGATTCCTTGTGTGGTTCAGCAGTATGACACCGGCGAGGTGCTTATGGTTGCTTGGATGAACGAGGAATCGGTGGGGCTGACGCTCAAGACCGGCACCACGTGGTTTTGGAGCCGCAGCCGCCAGGAGCTCTGGAACAAGGGCGCGACAAGCGGCAATATGCAGGAGGTCAAGGAGCTCTGGGCCGACTGCGATAGCGATACGCTGTTGGTCAAGGTCGACTCGCCGGGTCCGGCCTGCCACACCGGCAACCGTACCTGCTTCTTTAAGCGCGTGGAAGGGGGTGTGCGATGAAAGTCGTGACGCCGTTCGAGGTCGCCGACTGCAACACCGAGCTCCTCCGCGCGGGCGTGCCATGCCGCGTGCACTTGACTGATGCCTGCGGGGCGCAGTCGCTTTGGCTCGAGGCCGAGAAGGAAAGGCTCGATGAGGCCCATGCCGTCATCGTCGAGTTCTTTGAGAAAAAGGGCGCAAAGCCTCGGTTCGATGAGACCAGTACCTACTTTACGCTGCAGTAACGAGAGGAAATAACCATGGGAGTCAGAACAGCTAGCGTGCAGCCGGGAAATATCGGCGAGACACTGACGGGGCTGGCCGAGGTGATTCATGGGCGTCGCGACGCATCGCCGCAGGAGAGCTATACCGCGCGTCTGTTGACCGACGTCGAGGATGAGCTGCTCAAGAAGCTTGCCGAGGAGGCGAGCGAGGTGATCATGGCCTGCAAGGATAACGACCACGACCACATTCGTTACGAGGCTGGCGACCTGATCTACCACTTGCTCGTGACGCTCGAGCGCTACGGCATCACCCTCGACGAGCTGGCCGGCGAACTCAACGCTCGCCGCCACTAGTCATTTAAGAACGTCCCCAGTGACTAGTCTTAGGCGAGGGGTGTGGGTTGCCATTCGCCGGTGGGGTGGGGGATATCGAAGGCCCGGTAGCCGCAGTCGTAGGCGTGGGCCTGAGCCTCGCGGATGTTCCAGCAGATGTCGCAGGCGCGGTGTGCGTCCGAGCCAAAGGTGATGGGTACCTCGGCATGGGCAAAGCAACGCAACAGTCCCGTCGAGGGGTAATAGTCGTCGAGGCCCTTGCGCGGCGCGGCGGTCGAGACCTCAACGCGGCGGCCCGTGTCGTGGGCGCACTCGGCCATCTGCTGCCAGAACGGCGCGGGGTCAAAGTCGGGCGCAAAGCCTTCCTTCGAAAAGCGCATGACCAGGTCGGGGTGGGCCATCACATCAAAGTTAAGCGGGCTTTCGCAAGCACGGCACCAGTCGTCGACGTAGCGCTCCCACACGCCGCGTACACCCAGGTTTTCCCAAACGTGCAGGTTGGTGTCGTCGTCGATCCAACCGCAGCGCGAATCGGGCGTATCGGGACGAGCGACGTTTTCCGTTCCCGCCGTGCCCGCGGCGCCGGCCACGATATCGCCTGGGTTGCCAATCCAATGCACGCTGCCCAAGCGCACTATGGCACCCGCGGACCAGCGCTCAACCAAAGGCTCGCAACCTTTGTACCAGTCGCATTCAAAGCCATAGATAAGCTCGAGCTCAGGCGCGATCTGCGCGGCGAGCTTGCGGGCGTCCTCAAATGCCAGGCGATGTGCCGGCAGGTCGCCCTCGACAACCTGCACTTCGCAGTTGGCGTCCATGCTGGCGGGCAGGGTGAGGTGATCGGTCGAGACCATGACGCGGCAGCCGGCGGCGGCAACAGCGCGGACGTTGTTCTCAAACGAGGCATGGCCGTCCGAAAACGAGGTATGAGTATGGCAATCGATCAGCGGGCAAGCAGACATGGCGGCTCCTTTGCGTCAAGCGAATCCGCTCCATTGTAATGGCGCGACCCCTGGCGCGCCGGGAACGCCGCAAGTCGAAACCGACTGGAAAGGGCAGATGGCGCGCAAGGGCTGCCACACGACATCGACCCTGCCTTAAAACGTGTACATCAGCCTCCAAAAGCTGCAAAAAATGACGTGTTTGGAGGCTGATGTACATGTTTGGCTGAGGCGGTGGAGTGTCGGTTTCTTGCCGACAAGGAAAATCGCGCTCATCACGTGCCGTCACACTCGCGCAGCCCGCGATGTGCTAGCGTTTGAGTGAACAAAACGAGCCCATGCGGAAAGGAGCCGGACCGTATGCCATGCGATAGCACATCCCCGCTGTCTCGCGAGACCGATGCGCCCGAAACTATCGTCAAGCTGGAGTGCGACATCGACGACGCGTCGCCCGAGGTGCTCGCCTACGCCGCTGACCGCCTGCGCGAGGCCGGCGCCCGCGAGGTGCATTGGCTGCCGCTTTACTGCAAAAAGGGTCGCCCCGGATGGCAGTTGCAGGTGATCTGCTCGCACGAGGATATCGAGCGTCTACAGACGATTATCTTTTTGGAGACCACGACCAACGCCGTTCGCCGCCAGGTGATGGAACGCGTTTGCCTGCCGCGCCGATTCGAGCAGGTGACAACGCCTTGGGGCGAGGTGTCCGTTAAGGTGGCGACCCTGCCCGACGGCAGCGAGCGCGCGGCTCCCGAGTACGAGGATTGCGCCCGTCTTGCCCGCGAACATGACGTGCCGCTCCAACGCGTGATGCAGGCGGCTCAGAGCGCGGCGCTGCGATTCGAGTAACACGGTAGATGGGCTCCACATCCGCCGGACCCCGTATTCAGCTCCCATCAACCCCACTCCGAAAGGACTCCCCATGAAATACCTCATCGCTTCCGACATCCACGGCTCGGCATACTGGGCCGAGCGCCTGTGCACCGCCATCGAATCCGAGCAGCCCGACCGCATTGTGCTGCTGGGCGACCTGCTCTACCACGGCCCGCGTAACGACCTGCCGCGCGACTACGCCCCCAAGCGCGTGATTCCGCTGCTCAACGCCCTGGCTGACCGCATCATCGCCGTCCGCGGCAACTGCGACGCCGAGGTCGACCAGATGGTCCTCGACTTCCCCGTCATGGCCGACTACGCCACGTTGTTTGACGAGACCGGCCGCGAACTGTTCCTGACGCACGGCCACGTTTTTGGCGCCGGTATGCACAACAGCGTCGACCACGCGCCCGCGCTGCCCGAGGGTTCCGCGCTCGTCTACGGCCACACGCACGTCAAGGTTAACGAGGAAAGCGTCGCGCACCCGGGCCTGTGGCTCTTCAACCCCGGCAGCGTGAGCATTCCCAAGGACGGCACGCACAGCTACGGCGTCTACGAGAACGGCGCGTTCCGCCACGTGGTCATGGAGGAGGACTAACCATGGCCGAGCATATGGCTCAGCAAAATGCCGAGGGCTCGCGCGATCTGTCCACGCTAGTCGACGCGTCGGCTGAGCTGCAGCATCTGGTGCAGACCATCTGGCGCCTGCGTCAGCCCGATGGCTGCCCGTGGGACCGCGAACAGACGCATCAGAGCATTGGCAAGAACATGATCGAGGAAGCCTACGAGGCGCTCGATTGCATCGAGACCGACGACGCGGCGCATCTGCGCGAGGAGCTCGGCGACGTGCTCATGCAGGTAGTGTTGCATGCGCAGATCGCGGCGGACGCCGGTGAGTTTACGCTGGTCGATGTGGCGCGCGATATCGACGCCAAGCTCATCCGTCGTCACCCGCACGTGTTTGGCGATGCGGATGCCGACAACTCCGACGAGGTACTCAAGATTTGGGACGAGGTCAAGCTTGCCGAGAAGGCCGCCAAAGACCAGGCCGTGGTGGCAGGCGAGGCCGCGCCCGAGGGGCTGCTCGACGGCGTGCCCACGCACCTGCCGGCGCTGATGCAGGCGCAGAAGGTGTCGCGCAAGGCGGCTGCCGTAGGCTTTGAGTGGGAGACGGTCCAGGACGTGTGGGACGAGGTAGCTGAGGAGCGTGCCGAGTTTGAGGCCGAGGCTCCCGGAACGCCCGAGCGCGAAATGGAGTTTGGCGATCTGCTCTTTGCCCTGGTCAACGTCGCGCGCAAGGAGGGTATCGACGCCGAGAGCGCCCTGCGCGCGAGCACGGCCAAGTTTCGCCGTCGCTGGGCTGCGATGGAGCAGATGGCGGCCGATGCCCACGTAGATCTTGCCGAGCTTTCGACCCATGGCCTCAACGACCTGTGGGACGCAGCAAAGGCAGGGGAGTAATACCGCGGGAGCGACGGGACAGACTTGTCCCATCGCTCCCATTATTTTTTAAAAAGATTGTATCGCTTGGCTAACTTAGGGCATAATGCAAAAAGTGCGACAAGGCTAACTTATGAACCTTCGCGCCGCTGCAGCGTGTAAGCCGCGTCGCCAAGTATTCAACCCGTTTCCAAGTGAGAGGGAGACAACATGAGCGATATTTTGGATGTCTACGGTCGCGAGGTGCTCGACAGTCGCGGCAACCCCACCGTCGAGGTCGAGGTCGTGCTCGAGGACGGCAGCTTCGGCCGCGCGATGGTGCCTTCAGGCGCTTCGACCGGCGCCTTTGAGGCATGTGAGCTGCGCGACGGCGACAAGGGCCGCTATCTGGGCAAGGGTGTCTCGCAGGCCGTCGAGCACGTCAACAACGAGTGTGCCGATGCCGTCGTGGGCCTCGACGCCTTCGATCAGCGCGCCGTCGATGCCGCGCTAATCGCCGCGGACGGTACGACCAACAAGACCAAGCTCGGCGCCAACGCCATTCTGGGCGTGTCGCTGGCCGTTGCCCGCGCTGCTGCCGAGTCGGCGGGCCTGTCGCTGTACCAGTACCTGGGCGGCGTCAACGCTCATCTGCTGCCCACGCCCATGATGAACATCCTCAACGGCGGCGTGCATGCCGACAATAACGTCGACTTCCAGGAGTTCATGATCATGCCGGTGGGCGCCCGGAGCTTTGCCGAGGGCCTGCGCTGGTGCGCCGAGGTCTACCACACCCTCAGGGGCGTGCTGCACGAGGCCGGCTTGGGCGGCGGCGTGGGCGACGAGGGCGGCTTTGCGCCCAACCTCAAGACCAACGCTGAGCCGTTCGAGTACATCACCAAGGCCGTCGAGAAGGCTGGCTTTAAGCCCGGCG
>CATVQO010000033.1 GCA_958346165.1 uncultured Collinsella sp.
TCGACGCGAGCGAGGCGATTGCCTTTGGCGACGGCGAGAACGACCTGTCGATGTTCTCGGCCGTGGGCACAAGTGTGGCCATGGGCAACGCGCAGGACACGGTGAAAGCTGCAGCGACCTATGTGACGACTGCCGTGGACGACGACGGCATCTACAACGCTGCGAAGCACTTTGGACTCGTGTAGCTGCGGGCCGGCACCTGGCACCTGGGGACATTCCTTGCGGGGCGTCCCCATTTTGTTTTCGTCCCGCACGTTTTGTGAAACGCGGCTAACTTTTAGGCAAAGTAGTAAGACATGGGCAACTTTTGCGGTAAAGTTAGCCGTGGAAAGTATCCAAAGGCTAACTAGCAATCATTGCGAAAGGCGGCCCATGGCCCTACGTGAATCCGGAGAAGACTATCTCGAATCGATCTACGTTCTGTCGCAACGTCAGGGCATCGTGCGCTCGATTGATGTTGCAGAGTACCTTGGCGTAACTAAGGCAAGCGTTTCAAAAGCTATGGCGACGTTGGAGAACAACGGCTACGTCGAAATGGGCAAGCGAGATGTTCATCTGACGGAGCGTGGTCTGGAGGTCGCTCGTCAAATGTGGGAGCGTCACTGCTTTTTCGTGGGGCTGCTGGAGGATGCGGGTGTTTCGGCTGAGGTCGCGTTGCAAGAGGGCTGCCACATGGAGCACTGCCTAAGCGAGGAAAGCTTCGAGAAGCTGAGGGCGATGCTGGGACGGGACGGTGCTTCGGCGCCAATAATGACCGACTAGCACTCCCGCAGCGGCGCGCCTCCCGCGCCGGAACGGCGCGGGACAGCGACCGAGATGAGTGGTCCCACCAACTAAGTCCAACTCAGACAAGGAACCCCACCAGCAAGCGATGCCCAAGAACCGCCAGCAACGTTACCGCAGGCCGGGGCCGGGCTTGGTTTTGAAAACATTCCGCACTGACCAGAAGTGCCCCCGTTCGTAGCTCCGAAGGAGCAGAACGGGGGCACTTCATTGGTCGAGGACGTTTTCAAAACCAAGCCCGGCCCCGGCCGGACAGCCCACGAACGCTACAAGTTCTTGACACCCATCGCGCGCATGGCGTTCAGGATGGCGATGATCGCCACGCCTACGTCGCCGAACACGGCAAGCCACATGTTGGCGATGCCCAGCGCTGCCAGCACAAGGATCAGCAGCTTAACGCCCAGCGCAAAGATGATGTTCTGCCAGACGATCGTCATGGTCTTGCGTGCCACGCGGATCGCGCGGGAAATGTTGGACGGCTTGTCGTCCATGAGCACGACATCGGCGGCCTCGATCGCAGCGTCAGAACCCATAGCGCCCATGGCAATGCCCACATCGGCGCGCGTAAGCACGGGCGCATCGTTGATGCCGTCGCCCACAAAGGCGAGCTTGCCCTTGCCACTCTCGGTTGCAAGCAGCGCCTCGACGCGCTCGACCTTATCGCCCGGCAGCAGCTGCGCGTGGAACTCGTCGAGACTGAGTTGCTTGACCACAGACGCCGCAACCTCCTCGCGGTCGCCCGTGAGCATGACGGTGCGCTTGACACCGGCGGCGTGCAGGTCGCGAATCGTTTGCTCAGCATCGGCCTTGACGGTGTCTGCAATCACGATGTGGCCGGCGTACACGCCGTCAACGAGCACATTCAGAATCGTTCCGACGACCTCGCAATCGGGCGCTTCGACTCCGGCCGCGGCGAGCATCTTTGCGTTGCCAACGACGACGTGCTTGCCGTCGATGGTTGCCGTCACGCCATGGCCCGCGTCGTTGGTGGAGTCGCTTACGCGCTTGGGGTCGACCTCGCCCTGGTAGGCGACACGTACGGACTGCGCGATGGGGTGATCGGAGAACGACTCAGCAAGGGCTGCGACTTCAAGCAGCGATTGCTCGGTATAGCCTGCCTCGGGGTGTACCGCGACCACCGAGAACGTGCCGTTGGTGAGGGTGCCCGTCTTGTCAAAGACGACGGTGTCCACGTCGGCGAGCGTCTCGAGGTAGTTAGAACCCTTGATGAGAACGCCCAGTTTGGAGGCGCCGCCGATGCCGCCAAAGAAGCTCAGCGGCACGCTGATCACGAGCGCGCACGGGCAGCTGACGACCAAGAAGGTCAGGCCGCGCAGAATCCAGTCGGACCAGGCACCGGTGACCAGGCCACCGCCGAGCGCGAGCACCGCGGCAGCGCCGGTGACGGCGGGCGTGTAGATGCGGGCAAAGCGCGTGATGAAGTTCTCGGTGCGTGCCTTCTTTTCGCTGGCATTCTCCACGAGCTCCAGGACGCGTGCGACGGTGGACTCGCCAAAGGGCTTGGTGGTGCGCACGTGGATGAGCCCCGTCATGTTGATGCAGCCGCTGATGATATCGTCTCCGGTTTTGGCCGGGCGGGGGACCGACTCACCGGTAAGGGCGGCGGTGTCGAGCTGGGTTTCGCCCTCGACGATGACGCCGTCGATGGGCACGCGCTCGCCGGGCTTGACCACGATCACGGTGTCGACCGCGATGTCATCGGGGAAGACCTGTTCGAGTGAGCCGTCGGGTTGCTCGACGTTGGCGTAGTCGGGTGCTATGTCCATCATGGCGCTGATCGATTTACGGCTCTTGCCCACGGCGTATGCCTGGAACAGCTCGCCGACCTGGTAGAACAGCATGACGGCGGCGCCTTCGGCCATGTGCGGGTCGGTATCGGGGAAGAGCACCATGGCAAACGCGCCGATGGTCGCGACGGCCATAAGGAAACTCTCGTCGAAGGCCTTGCCGCGGCGGATGTTATTGAATGCCTTTTGCAGCACGTCGTAGCCGGCAATCAAAAACGGTATGAGGAACAGCATAAAGCTGGCGTAGATGTCGCCCGGGGTACCGAATGCGGCGGTGAGGGTGCCGAACTCATCGAGGGCGTACACCACGGCAAAAATGCCCAGCGCTACCACGATGCGGTTGCGCTTATGCTCAAGGGACTCTTTCTTCTTACGCTTCTTCTTTTTCTTTTTGGGATCGGCGGTGGTCATGACTCGTATCCTCCCATTTGAATGAATGAACACTCGCTCATATAATTTCGCGAGCAAAGGCCGCGGCAAGCGCGGCCTTGCAGGTTGGCGTAAACCCGGGCTAGAGAATGATCTCGCAGTCCGGCTCGGCGTCGGCCGTAAACTCTACAACGCGGTTGAGTACCTCGTCGAACTCGGCGTCATCGGCTTCGAGCGTCAATTTTTGGGTCATGAAGTTGACGGACACGGATTTGACGCCCTCGAGCTTGGCCAGCTCGTCCTGAAGCTCGCGCGCACAGTTGGCGCAGTCGATTTCGTCGAGCTTGAACTGCTTTTTCATGGGGGTTCCTTTCTCTGTATTTGCGGCTTGGGTGCAGGCCGCGCTGGTACCGTGGTTGGTCGCTATTCGCAGATGTGGCTCATGCCTTGGTTGAGCATGGTGTAGACGTGGTCGTCGGCGAGCGAGTAGAGGATATTGCGCCCGTCGCGCCGGAATTTAACCAGGTGCGACTGCTTGAGTGTGCGCAGCTGGTGCGACACCGCGGACTGCGAGGTTTCGGTCGCTTCGGCGATGTCTGCCACGCAGAGCTCGCGGCCCATGAGGGCATAGAGGATCTTGATGCGCGTGGTGTCGCTGAAGACCTTGAACA
Organism: uncultured Collinsella sp.; assembly: GCA_958346165.1. Next base: position 3,632 of record CATVQO010000033.1, read on the forward strand.
GGTCGGCGAGGTCGTAGAGAAGCTCCTCGTCGGGAAGGTCCTCGGGCGAGCAGGTGGTCGGGATCGCGGGTTCGGTGGCCTCGATGTCGAGTTTCGTTTCATCAACGCGGATGCTCATTGCAATATCCTTTCATATGAACATGCGCTCATATAATTTGCTTTCGATTATATGAGTGCATGTTCATATGTCAATGACGTTCAGGTAATTCGTTGTGCAAAATGATGGGGAATAGTGGACGAGATCCCGGACTGAGCGTTTTTTGATAGTCGATGCCAAGGTGGGTACCCTCGTGCCGTGCAAAAAAATGGAGTATTCTGCAACTATAGGGGGTCCGCTAATTTATTGCAGGTCATATAATGCAGTTCAAGAGTTATCTTAGGGTGTTAATCCGATGAGTTCTTCCTCAAATGTTGCCTAACGCTCTCACGCAAGAGTGATTTCGCTTCACATTTGGATCCACTCGAGGGTGATAGACACCCGACCCTGCTGAATACTCGCAATTTTGCACGTCGCTAGGGTACCCACCTTGTTAGCCGGCCTAGTCTCCGGCCCCGAAGACCCTGCCCTCGGGCGCGAGGCTGCTTGTTTGGGCAAATGATGGGCTGTCGGATTCGACAGTCTGCATGTCATCGATTGCCGGAACTTCATTAATTGTCGGGTCATCCAGCGTGATGCCTTCGAGCGTTGCTTTTTCGAGGTCGATTCGTTGACGCTCTTCGGAATCCTGGCGAAGCTGCTTCTGAATTCGCTTTTTCTCTTCTATAAACCTTCTGAGCACAAACTGTCTCAGGTCCTCTTGCATGATTTGAAAGTCTTTTGGCAGACGCGAGGGGCGTACGCCCTCTTTCCGCTGGATTGCTTCCATGACCCTAACGAAAGAGCTGGCATGCATAAAGGAATAACGACTGACGGTGATGATTCCGTACCCCATGGACGCAAGTGCATTCTTGCGCTCCTCATCGATGGCGCGGTCTTCTTCCGCGTCATGATAAAAACCGTTGTATTCAATGTCTGTGCGAGATTTCTTTAGATACGCATCCATAAAGAACTTTTTGCGTCTCGTGAGATTCTTTGCGGCAGCGGTGACCTGTACCTCGTAATCGGTCTCAATTCCCTTAATACCAAGCCCTCCTTCGCTTTTGGGCAGCGTTAGCATCATGACAAAGGCTGTTTCCATAGGAGACCGGCATCCGTCGCGCACACATTGGATCGCCTTTCGGGCAAGAGCCAGACCGTCGCATCTGGTAATGGAATTAAAGAACTGTTTCAATCTCTCGGTCGAGGTGAGCGCGAAACGCTCGGTATAGGAGGTGGGAGAGTCGGTTCCAAGGGAATAAGCGCCGCATAGTTCAAAGTAGTACTCCACCAGTTCGCGAAAAGGAAGATAGGTGGCGGCCTGAAGTGCGCAAAGCTCAACGCCAACAATGAAGATGCCATCTTCAAGCTCTATAAAGCGTGAGTTCGAGAATCGTTTTGAAGAAACGTGGCATTGACAGTTCATTGCATGGCGCGCATTCCTGCGATCAAACACCATCACCTCGAGGGAATCATTCGCGTCGAGGGAAACATCATGTTTGGTGAGCCATTCTGCGGCTGCGTCAAGGAGCGTTCCGGTGGGACATGATCCGTAAATCGCGGCAGGGTTACAGGACTCGATGCCTTTCGCAGACACCGAATGCGCGGCCTGGTAGACCGCTTTTGCAGTGGTATGTGACAATACGATACTCATGATATATATCGTGTCAGCTAATGCCGTGTTGACGGCGCTGAGTGGAAAAGCCGTTTTAGAGGTCTAACCAAATGCTGTCCAAAAGCTTGACGCAATTATGAGTTGGTATGCCCTAAATAAAAGTTTTCGCAGCTTAGCTATAGCATATAAATACTCAATTGCCGCACATTTGATAGTGATGCATCACCATCCGACAACGAATTACGTGTCGGGAATTGGCCGAAATCGTTCGCAATGAGTGTTCAGAATTTGTGATGGCAAATCTATCTGTGGAACGTAGGGCGGCCCCGCTGCGGGGTTTCCCGCTGCGAGACCGCCCGTGATCTACGCCGGGGTTTGTCGCAGGCGTTTCTACTTGGCGAATAGGTTCTTGAGGTTGAACTCGGCTTGGACGGTGCGGAGCATGAGGTCGGTGTCGTCCAGACCCAGATGCTGCTCGTTGGCGTCGGGCGCGAGGGTGCCGCGACGGCGTGCCCAGTTCTCGAGCGCGGCGGGGGCGGACTCGCGGGGGAGCGAGCGCACGTCGGCGTCCAGGCTGCGGCAGATCTGGCGCGAGTCGATGACGATGATCTTGCCGGCGCGGCGTGCCTCGGCGTAGCCGTCCAGGTGGATCTTGAACCAGCTGTCCTCAAAGGCGGCGTTGTGTGCCATGTACGGGTACTTCTTCATAAGCTTGAGCAGCTGCTTTTGCAGCTCTTTGTTCTCGCGGAACGGCTTTTTGCCGTCGATGTCGTCCCAGGTGATGTGGTGGATATTCGACAACGGCACATCCTCGCCGCGGTAGATGTCGGGCAGGCCGCAGTAGTGTGCCTCGGCGTCATGCGGGACGGCGTCGCTGGTGAGCTCCATGATCTCCCAACCCACGTTGATGATATAGCCGCGCTCGGGTGCACGTCCGGTGGTCTCGATGTCGATACCGAGCACGGTGCCCTGGATGGGCTTGCGGGCGTAGGCCACGCCGAGCGCGTCGCGGTCGCCGCGGATTTCGCGCATAACGGACGCGGCGGTGCGCTTTTGCATCTTGCCGATGGCGGCGCAGGTGTCGGCATCGGACAGGCCGCGCGAGAGCGTCGCGGGCGTCACGTTGCGCAGACGCGCCTCGCCAATCTGGTCGCACAGGTCGCGGTTGCGGTCGGCCAGGTCGCGCACGGTGGCAAAGTCGAAGCCGGGGTCGCCCTCGGCGGTAAAGTACTCGGTCTCGAGCACCTTGAGGGCCTCCTCGCCCTTCTGGCGCTCGGACTCCATGGCGCCGTGGTCGCCGTAGATAAACATGGGGATAAACGGCTGGCGCTCGTATTCGAGTGCTTGCGATACGTTCATATGCTACTCCTTGGACGGGCCGCGTTGTGCGGCTCGAGGTTACTGAGTTATGGCGAGATGATAGTTTACCATAGGCAACTATTGGCACCGCGCCCGGGACAACTACAATACCCTAGTTGACCGCTAGGACTTTTACAATGCTGCCGAAAGACACGAAAGGTTCCATCCGTCATGGATTTACTGATTGATATTCTGCTCGACGCCGGCAAGGACACGCTGTCGCTGGTGCCGTTTTTGTTGGTGACGTATCTTGCTCTCGAGACACTTGAGCACGTTGCGGGCGACCGCGTCAACGGCGCTATCAAGCGCGCCGGCGCTGCGGGTCCCGTGGTTGGCTCGCTGCTGGGCATGGTGCCGCAGTGCGGATTTTCGGCCATGGCAGCAACGCTGTACGCCGGCCGTGTCGTGACCTTGGGCACGTTGGTGGCGGTGTTCCTTTCGACCTCCGATGAGATGCTGCCGCTGTTGCTTGCCGAGCAGGTTCCCGTGCAGACTATGGCGATGCTTTTGGCTTCGAAAGCGCTGATCGCACTGGTCACGGGTTTTATCGTGGACGCTGCCATTCGCGGCCTGCGCCGTAACGCCCGCGCGCACGCGGCGATTCGCCGTACCGTGCTGGGAACCGCGGCCAACCCGGCCCACGTGAACTGCGCGCACGACGACCACAGCGGCGGTGACATCATCGACGAGGTGGCCGAGGCAGGCGTGAGCGCCGACCACATCCACGAGCTGTGCGAGCGCGACCATTGCGGCTGTGACGAGGATGAGGACGAGCACGGGCACGACCACAGCCACGATCATGGTCACGCGGACGAGCACGAGCACCACCACGACCACAGCCACTCCTACGAGGGCGCGCCCATCGTGTCGATCATCCGCAGCGCGATCTCGCACACCGTGCAGGTCTCGGTATTCATTTTTCTGGTGACGCTGATTCTGGTCGCCGTGCTCGAGACGTTCGGCGAGTCCGCGATCGAGCAGTTCCTGCGCGGCAACGAGACACTCGCTGTCCTGGGTTCGGCGCTTGTCGGGCTGATTCCCAATTGCTCGGCGAGCGTGGTCATTACACAGCTGTATCTGGAAGGCGCGCTGCAACTGGCGCCGATGCTCGCCGGCACGCTCATTTCCGCCGGCGTGGGTTATCTGGTGCTGTTCCGCACCAACCGCAGCGCCCGCGAAAATGCCGTGTTCCTGATCATGATGTACGTCATCGGCGCTGGCTGGGGCCTCATCCTCTCCGCCGTTGGCCTCTAAGTAGGCCTAAAAAATGGGCTTCAAATAGCCATGCTCAGCGCCTGCGCAATGCGGCGACGCATGGCATTTTGAAGCCCGTTTTTTGTTGAGCCATGGATTCCGAGCGCTCACACCGCTCAAAACAAAAAGGTAGATTTTAGGCATGTCTCAAAAATCTACCTTGGTTAGTGCAGCAACTCGGTGAGGTTGCGTTTAAAGCGGGCGCGGTCTTCGCTGGTAAATGCTGCCGGACCGCGAGTGCGTCCGCCGGCGCGGCGTACCTTCTTTTCCTCGTGGCGAATAAACAGCTGCATGTCGATAGTCGCCTTGTCGTACACGCGCCCGCGCACACCGATGGCGGCGGCATCGCGCCCGAGCACCATGCTCGCCAAGCCAATGTCCTGCGTCACGACCACGTCGCCCGCCTGCAGGCGTTCGACAATGGCAAAGTCGGCGCTGTCGGCGCCCACGCTCACGTCGAGCGTCGTGACCCAAAAGCCGCGTCGCGCGTGCTCGGCATCGCGCGGGTCGTCGCGGCGAATGTGCCGTTCCAGGTTTTGCGTGCTGTTGCCGGCGATAACAACGGCGACGCCCGCCCGCCGCGCGCAGTCAATCGACTCGCGCGTGACCGGGCAGGCGTCGGCATCAATAAAGAGCGTCTTTGGCATCTAGCGCACCAGTTTGCCAAACTGAATGGCGCGAACAATGAGCGTCACGCCAAACACCAGCAGCGCGGCACCGCTAAAGATGACGAGCATCTTGGCCGACCACAGCGGATAGATAAACACGAACATGCCGGCGATGATGGAAAGTGCGCCGCTCAGGATAGCGAGGGCGCGGTTGGACGAAAGCTCGGACTCCAGAATGGACATGACACCTTCGACAATCCAGCCAAAGCCGGCCACGATAACCACCATCGTGGTGAGCGTCGCGGTCGAGAAGGCCTGGTTGCGCAGGATTATGACGCCGCCCAAGATAATGAGTAGGTTGGAGATGATGCTCGTCACGCGCCAGCCGGTGGGCAGCAGCGGCTCAAAAATGGCAGTGAATAGTCTGATGGCAGCAGTGATTACAAAGTAAAAACCCAGGACAGTCGTCAAAAAGACGAGGGACTTGGCAGGTGCAAAAAGCAGCGCGATACCAGCAATGAGTGCTAAGACGCCCGTGATGGCGTAGATCCAGCGTACGGCCTTGACGGCTTTGCCCGCCATGCTTTTCTCGTCAAATCCAAACTGGCTCGATTTTTGATCATCGTTCTTAAAGATGCCCATAAGTCTCCTTTCCGTGCGGCGTAAGCCTTGATCGTTACAACCAGTATCCCCTAAGGGCGCTGACGTATGGGTCGGGGAGGGCGAAACGTAACCCAAAGGCCCCGAATTGTTTCCGTTGTTCCCCACGTCGCGATTTTCTATTCAACAGGTGTAGAACATTGCAGCCCTGTTCGTTATTGCCTACGTTTTAGGTTAGATTTTCCTAAGGACAATTGGCTTGTATTGGGGGTCCCTATGAACGAAGCAGTTCCCGAGGCACCGTCGAGTGTCGAATCGATGGCAAAGCAAGGTTGCGAAAAGCTTGGCCTGGACACGTTTGACGCGCTGGTCCGCCGCGCCCGTACGTGCCGCCGTTTTGACGAGTCCATGCGCGTGCCGCGCGAGTTTTTGCTCGAGCTGGCGGAACTGGCGCACCTGGCTCCCTGCGGCGCCAATGCTCAGCGTCTGCGTTTTCATGTGGTGAGCGGTGCCGAGGATTGCGCGCGTGTATTTGATGAGCTTGCATGGGCCGGCGCGCTTAAGGATTGGTCGGGTCCTGCCGAGGGCGAGCGTCCGACCGGCTACATCGCGATTCTTGCCGAGCGCGCTGTTCCGGGTAAGCCCGCCGCGCCCATCACCGAGGTCGACACGGGCATTGCCGCGCAGACGATGATGCTCGCCGCTCGCAGCGCCACGCCCGAGGTGGCAGCCTGCATGTTCAAGGCCTTTACGCCCCGCGCGATCGATGCTATGGGGCTCGATAACGACAAGTATGAGCTCAAGCTGATCATGGCTTTTGGCGTGCCGGCCGAGACGCAGATGATCGATGCGATCGATTCCAACCCCGACGGCTCAATTAATTACTGGCGTGACGATGCGCAGGTGCACCACGTACCCAAGCGCCCGCTCGCCGACGTGCTGGTGTAGCTGAGCGTCACCGCGGCGTGATCAGACGGTAAACCACCACAAAGGTGCCTGTCCCCTTTGTGGTGGTACGAGGGGAGAGCGTGTGGCAGATCTGTATTTGGTGCGGCATGGGCAGACTGAGCTCAATGTGCAGAGCATTTTGCAGGGCTGGCACGATTCGCCGCTTACGGCGCGCGGGCGCGAGCAGGCGCTGACGGCGCGTACGGCGTTTGCGGCGCGTGGCGTGGCCTTTGATCATGTGTATTCCTCGCCGTTGGGCCGGGCGCGGCATACGGCCGAGCTTATCGTTGGCGAGGGCCGTTCCATTGAGCTGGTCGATGACCTGCGTGAGTGGCATTTTGGCTCGCTGGAGGGCACATCAAATCGCGAGATGCCGCCGCAGCCCTGGGGCGATTATCCGGTGGCCTTTGGCGGCGAGTCGGAAGTGCAGCTTCAGTCGCGCATGGTCGCGGCGCTGTCCCGTATTATGGCCCGGCCGCAGCACGACTGCGTGCTGGCGGTTTCCCACGGCTCAGCCTGCCAGGAGTTTCTTGAGTATGTGACTGGCGGGGGAGAGCTACCCGACAACGGTGCCGTGCTTCATTTTGGCTATTGCGACGGGGCGTTTTCGCTCTTGGGTTGGTAACGAACGAAAGGACCCCTATGAATAAAGATCTGTATCTGGTCCGTCATGGACAGACGATATTCAACCTTAAGCGTATCATTCAGGGGTGGAGTGACTCGCCGCTTACGCAGTTGGGTTGCGACCAGGCGGCGCGCGCCGGCATGTTTTTACGTGCGCGCGGCATTGAGCCCGATCATGCCTACACCTCTACGCTTCATCGCACCGAGCAGACTATCGCCAACTTGTGGCCGGGCTTGGCGTACGAGCGCCTGGACGGCCTGCGTGAGTGGTTCTTTGGCGACTTTGAGGCCGAGCGCGTGATGCTTATGCCCGAGCGCCCGTGGCGCGACTTCTATCGGCAGTTTGGCGGCGAGGGCCAGATCCAGGTGCGCACGCGCATGGTGGCGACGCTGACCGATCTTATGCGGCGTCCGGACCATACGTGCGTGCTCGCGGTAAGTCATGGCTCAGCTATCAAGGAGTTTTTGGACCACGTGCGGGGCGCGGCGGCCGACGAGCGCGAACGCGTGCCGGGCAACTGCTCAGTGCTGCATTTTGCGTTTGACGATGCGGCCGATACGTTTGAACTGGTCGAAGTCTTTACGCAGGAAGACTACGCGCGCGAGCTGGGGCTAGAGCCGCTCGTGGCGGCGGCAGGTCCGCAGCGTGGATAACGCTGACGTTGCGGCCCGGTTTACCGGCGTAATTGTTTGATGCGAAAAGGGCGGAGGTGCATGCGTTTGCTGCATCTCCGCCCCTTGTTTGTTTGGATGCTGGGTTTTCCAGCTTAGCGTTTGAGTTCGCTAGAACCGTGAGACCTGGTGAGTGAGCAGACCCGTCGGAACCTGCGGCGCGCTGCCGCTGACCTGCGCGGCGGGGAACAGCACGGCTACAGCAAAGTTGAACGGCTCTTTGCCAGAGTAGGCGCCGGCAGCGCGGGCCTCGTCGGCCAGAATCTGCGATGCCCCAGCCAGTGCGGCGACATAGGCGGAGTCACCGGCGAACACCGGGTCGGGCGCCTGATCGAGCATGGCACGGATGGCGGCAACGGCGTCCTCGCGCTTGACCTCCCACACGCGATGTGTGACGCCCGCGGGATCGGTGACGGCGTAGAGCGATGCGCCCTCTTTGGCAGCGCTCAAAATGATATCCATGACGGGCGACGCCTCGTAGGCGAGCGACACGGGGCGCGGCTGCACCTTAAGCTCGGCGATCGCGCGCGCGGCGGCGAGTGCGTCGACGCTCTCGGCGGCAGCCTCGTCGCTACCCGTCAGTACGTTAACCGGGCAAATCGCCACGACACCCGTCGCGCGACCCGGCTCGCCCGAGCATTCGTACACGTAATACGCCGCGCCTGGATCCTTGAGCATTAGGCCGTCAGCAATGGCGCCGCGCAGGGCGTCGTTGCCGCTCAGGATACCGCCCATCGCAGGCAGCGCCTCGAGCACACGGTCCTGAGCCGGGCGGATGCAGGGAAACGGAAGTGCTTTCATGGGCGGTCCTA
>CATVQO010000034.1 GCA_958346165.1 uncultured Collinsella sp.
CATAATGATCCTTTCGATTTCATTCGATGCCACCCATTATGCCCACCGCGCGCCCATGCCAAACCTGCGATGGTAAACGACGGCACGCAGACCGTCTACGCAAGCCCCAAGTGTGCTTTAACCTCGGCAGCGCGACGGCGGGACACGGGCACCGTCGAGGTTACGCGATCGAGTCTGAGCTCCATAAGACCCGTGGAACCGATCTCGACATTGTGCACGTCTTCCAAATTGACCAGATAGCTGCGATGAACGCGAATAAAGCCCTCGGAGACCAAGCGACGCTCGAGCGAAGAGATCGACTCATTGATCAGGTACGTTCCCTCGGCGCAGATGGCGTTGCAAAAATCGGCGCGCGCCTCAAAGTAGCAGACGTCTGCGGCGGGAATGAACACCTTTTTGCCCCCGCGGTCCACCGTCAGACGCAAAGGCTGGCGCGGAGCGTGGGCAACACGACGGGCACCCAAGGCTGCCTCGATCTTGTCGAGTGCCTTTGACAGGCGTGCGTCCTCGACCGGCTTGACGACATAGTCGACCGCATCGAGGTTATACGCATCGGCGGCAAATTCGGCAAACGCCGTCACAAACACAACCACCGGCGGCGTCTTTAGGTTCTGCAGCGTCTCGGCAAGCTCAATTCCCGAGCGACCGGGCATGGTAATGTCTAAAAACAACACGTCGGGCTTGTTCGACAGAATCGACTCCACGGCTTCGGTGACATTGCCCGCCTCGGCAATCTGACCCACACGCGTATCCTTTTCCAACAGATAGCGTAGCTCAGCCCTAATGGGAGGCTCGTCATCAACCACCAAGATGTTCCAGCCTTCGGACATATGTGCTTCCCCTCTTTTTCTCTCAATCCAACCGCGTGCTACGCCGTCAACGGCGCAGGCTCATGCGGCTCGCCGTTCAGCTCGACGATGACCTGCGTTCCCACGCCCTCCTGGGACTTCACGCGCATGCCGGAATCTTCTCCGTAAAAGAAATGGATGCGCTGAAGCACGTTGAAGAGCGCCAGGCCGCAACCTCGCTTGACGGAGCCGTCGGCGGTAATGCTCTCGGGCTCCTCCAGGCGATGTTGCTCAAACAGATGCGCGCAGACCTCTTCGCTCATACCGATGCCATCGTCCTCGACGATGATCTCCAAACCGTCATCGGTCTCGAAAGCCCTAACATGAATAGAAAGCGGCTCGGTCTCGCGCTGCGCGTGCTTGATGCAGTTTTCGAGCAACGGCTGCAAGATAAACGGCGGCACCATGCAATCGCGCACCTCAAAGTCGATATCGACCGAGACGCGCAGACGGCCGTCGCCATAACGAGCCTGCATAAGATTGATATAGCGAGTGCCCTGTTCCACCTCGTGCTCGAGCGTTGTGAGGGTATCGGAATCAGAAAGCGTCTGACGGTAGTAGTTGGAGAAGTCGATCAGCAGCGACCTGGCCTTGTCCGGCTCGGTACGCACGAGCGACACGATGGTGCTGATGGTGTTAAACAGAAAATGAGGATCGACCTGCGATTGCAAGGCGCGCAGCTCCACGCGGGCCGTAAGCTCGTCCTGGCGCTCGAGCTCAAAGCTCGCAAGCTGCGTGGAAATGAGGTCGGCAAAGCCCGAGGCAAGCGCCGTCTGGCGCATATCGATGCTGCTCAGACGGGGATAATACAGCTCGAGCGTGCCCACGCAATGCCCGCGCACGGTAAGCGGTGCGACAATACCGGCGCGCAGGCGCGGAAAGTAGCCACCTGTCTCGGTCGAGGCATCGCGCGAGAACACGCTTTGCTCACCGCTGTTGATCACGTTGAGCGTAGTCCGCAGCACCACCGGGGTGCCCGCGGGGCATTTTGCCGAGTCCTCGCCCCAGCTTGCCAACACCTGCTTGCCGTCGGTAAAGCAGATGGCAGAGGCGATAGTTTCGGACAGGATGATCTTAGAGGCGCCTAGGGCAGCTTCGGGCGTAAGGCCGCGCGACGTGTAGGCGAATATTTTTGAAGCGATGGCGAGCGTGCGGTCGGTTGCGCTCGATGTGAGGTCGTCGGGAACGACAAAGACGTACGAGAAGAAGAAGCACAGCATGACCAAGCCGGCAATGACGACAACGGCCGGAACGGGATTGGGATTATCGGTTAGATCCCAGATGAGCAGCAGGATAAGCAGCGGAACGACAATACCGAGCAAGATGGCTTGAACCACATGCTGAGCGGTACGAAAGACCTTGGTAGAGTTGTAGCTCTTGCCCAGAATCAGCCTATTGAGATCCACCGTCATCTCCTTCTTACCGACGCACCCCATAGCAATAAAGAGGGCCGCAAGCGACCCTCTCCATTGCATTATGCAATCAAATACTGTGTTTTACATCAAGCCATCGATGAACGGTAGCTTAGGCGCTGTACTTGTTTGCCTCGCCGAAGGTGCCGCCCTCGACAATCCAGCCGTCCTTCATGATGACGTCCATGTTGTCGGTGTTGAGCACGTGGATGTCGGCGGCGACGTCACCGTTGACGACCAGCAGGTCGGCGCACTTGCCGGCCTCGATGGAACCGGTCTCGTCCTCGATGTGGCATATCTTGGCACCGTTGAGGGTGGCGCAGGTGATGGTCTCGACCGGAGTGAAGCCGATCTTGTCGACGAACTCGTACATCTCCTCGATGGAGCAAGTGCCGTACGGGGTGACGAAGGAGAAGGAGTCGGAGCCGATCGTCATGACGACGCCGCGCTTCTTGGCCTCGCGCAGGCAGTCGTAGTTGCGCTGCAGCTCCTTCTCGACCAGAGTGCCCTCGTACTTGTCGTGCAGCTCGGGAACGTAGACGGGCGGATAGGTGGCGTACCAGGTGGGCAGGAAGGCGATCGTCGGAGTGAAGAAGGTGCCCTGCTCGGCCATGAGGTCCATGGTGCGCTCATCGATATCGAAGCCGTGAATCAGCTGCTCGCAGCCAAAGCGAACGGAATCGTAGGCAGCGGCGTGGTTGTTGTAGCAGTGGCTCCACACGGGGATGCCGACCATCTTTGCCTCTTCGACCACGGCCTGAATCTCCTCGGAGCAGTAGTGCTGGTCGCGGCCGGAGTCCCAGCGCCAGATGCCGCCACCGGTAGCCCAGATCTTGATGGCATCGGGGTTCTCGCGCAGGCGACGGCGGACGGCCTTGCGCAGATCCCAAGGACCGTCGACCTGATCGCCCCAGGGGTGCGATTCCTTGTTGAGCTCCTGGCTGCAGTGGTGGGAGTCGCCGTGGCCGGCAACGCGGCAGAAGCCAAGGCCGGTGGCCAGAACGCGCGGGCCCTTGAAGACGCCCTTGTCGATGCAGTCACGGATCTGGATACCAAAGCGGCCGATCTCGCAGACGGTGGTGAGGCCGTGGGTGAGGCAGTCGTAGGCCTGCTTGACGGCGACGGCCTGCTTCTCGAGGAGCGGCTGCATGACCCAGTCGGTGTCATCGTCGGTCAAGTTGCCCGAGAAGTGCAGGTGGGTGTCGATCAGGCCGGGAAGGACGGTCTTGCCGGCGGCGTCGATGACCTCAACGCCCTCGGGAAGGTCCTGCATGGCGCCGGCGTACTCGATCTTGCCGTTGTCGTCGACGAGAACGAGGGAGTTCTCGACCGGCTCGGCACCGGTACCGTCGATGAGCTTGCCGCCAACGATTGCATACTTAGTGGACATGGTTCCTCCTTATGGATCCATATAGTGGGCGAGGCCGCGTTGGGTTAAGGCCTCACAAAGCTACCCAAGTGGTGCCGGGTTCGGTGCGCGGAAGAGAGGGTCCCGCGCACCTGATCCGCCCCGGCTCGGCGTTACTTTTTGCGGGAATTGGTGAAGGCCATGAGAGCCAGGCCGACGGCCAGCCAGCCGATCACGATGCTCCACTCCACCATGTTGAGGGAGGCGGGAGAGAACGGAATCACGAGCAGGCCGATGATGATGGCGCAGGCAGCGATAGCGAGGCCGATGCCAAACTTGCCGCCGGGCACCTCGTAGGGACGAGGCAGGTCGGGCTCGGTGAAGCGCATGCGCAGGCAAGCGAGGGCGACCATGCCGCAGGAGAAGATGAAGGCGAGAGCCGACACGTTGGTCAGAGGGATGAGCATGTTCTTGCCCAGGAACGGACCGACGACGGTGATGGCGCCCAGAACGACGCAGGCGAGCTTGGGAGCGCCGGACTTGGGGTCGACCTCGGCGAACTGCTCGGGCAGCTGGCCCTTGCGGCCCATGGCGAGCATGATGCGGCTCGTGGCGCCGTAGAAGGAGTTCATCGGACCCATGGGTCCAAGCGTAGCGATGACGAGCATGGCCAGGTACAGGAGCATGTTGATGCCCTTGAGGCAGGCAAGCGCGGGAACCGGGCTCTTAACAAACTCGTGCCAGTCAAGGATAGTGCCGAACGAGTAAATGCAGACCATGTAGAAGCCGCCGGCGGCCAGCAGGGCCAGGGAGATGATCTTGCCGAACTTGTTCCAGTTAAGGCCCTCGGCTGCTTCCTCAGCCTGCTGAGGAATGGTGTCGAAGCCGGCGTAGAAGAACGGGGTCAGAACCAGGACCGACACGATGCCGGCAAACAGGCTGGTGCTCTCGGTAGCGGCCTTGCCGCCGCCAGCGCCGGTGACCTGGGAGAACACGGGCATGGCGTTGTCCGGCGAGCCGGTGAACAGCGAGACGCCCATGGCGAGCAGCATGCCGCAGAGCAGAGCCTTGGTCAGGAAGGCCTGGAGCTTGGCAGCCGAGCTGGCACCGCGGAAGTTAAGGAAGATGACGTAGACTGCAAAGCCGAGCGCGATCAGCGTCGGGAACAGGTAAACGTCGGCCCCCAGGATGGTGTAGAGCTTGATGGCGCGCAGCCACTCAAGGCCGGGCAGGCTGCCGAACATCTCGGACACGAGGGTCGAAATGGCGATGGCCTCCCACGGGCACAGGATGCCGTTGCCCAGGGCCAAAAGCCATCCGGTGATGTAGCTCAGCGTACGGCCAAAGCTACGATCGACATACTCGACGATGCCACCCGAAATGGGGATAGCAGCCGTGAGCTCACCGAAAACAGCTCCGACGGGCACGAGGAAGATTGCACCCAAGAGGAATGCGATCATAGCGGGAACGGGACCGCCGCCCACGACCATCCAGTCGCCGACCTGCAGAACCCAACCGGTACCGATGATGGCACCGAAGCCGATGGTGAAGAAGTTCCAGAGCGAGAGCGTTTTCTTCATGCCGCCGTTATCCTCGACTGCAACTTCTGCGTTCTTGTCCGCCATTGTTCCCCTCCTTTCCTGTTTGACGCCCTTGGCGTCACCCCTTGCGCGGTCCGTTTTGCCGCGCGCTTTTATTCCATGGCTTTAAGATACGGCCTTGGCGCAGCAGCGCCGCTCGCAGCTCGACCGAAGGCAGAATTGCAAAACGAGCGGCACCGTTTTTGGGACGAACGGCGGGAGACGTCATTCGTCTTGGACGCTTTCATCTTGTCTGCTTTTGAATACCTGTTGCCGTGACGCTTGGCGCGCGGCGCGGCAACGTTCATACCATTTGTCAGGCTTTTGGCGCACATACCCATGTGTCGTGCATCTTTTTATGTAGGATAGACAAGTTACACATGAGGCAAGGTGATTCGAATGGCATACGGATACAATGACGGCGACCAACGGCCACAAAGCGTGCGCCTTGCCGGCCGCACCACGCCAACGCCCAGAAGCACCTCCGACAACGACAGCCCGCAGCGCCCCCAAGAGCAGCCCGGGGCTTCTTCGCGGCAACAAAGCCGTACCGTGCAGCAGTCAGACCGCGTGAGTACGAGCACACGCCAACGCCAGACCGACACATCGCAGCCACGCCGCTACGATCGCCGTAAGACCGACTACTACGTCAAGCGCTCCTTTTCGCGACCTCAACGCGATCGCGGCAATTCCGCCCCTCACCCTGCGTCGCACGCCACAAGTCACGCGCTTCCGGCCCGCCGCCTACGCCTTGCGCTTTGCTCCATCGCCGCCTGCCTCGTCTTTGTGTTTTTGGGATCCTGTATCTCCCACGGATCAGCCGGTCTTGAGCCCACAGCCGAAGACAAGCTGCTTAAAGCTCCCGTCGCGCCCGGTTACTCCTTTGCGTTCTCGACCCCACGCTCGCAATGGCAAGCCGGCACCATGCCCCACATCTACCAAATTGACCCCGCATGGTCGGAGCTGCCCTATGCCGGTGGCACTATTCGCGAAAACGCTTGCGGTCCCACTTGCCTCACCATGGTCTATATCTTTAAGACCGGCCACACCGATAAGACGCCGGTCGATGTATGCGCACTGGCCGAAGCCGGCAACTACGCCCCCACTGGTGCCACCGAGTGGTCGTTTATGACAGGCGGTGCGTGGCAGCTAGGGCTCAACGGAACACAGCTCTATAACGATCGCGAATCGATTACCCAAGCACTTCGCTCGGGTGCGCCCGTCATCGCCGCAGTGCGCCCCGGTACGTTTACCAACGTAGGCCACTACATCGTGCTCTACGGCATCGACGATGCCAACCAGATTGGCGTCTACGACCCCAACTCGGCCAGCCGCAGCGCCCGCCGCTGGGGCGTGGTGGAGGTCCTCAACGAAATCGAAGCCATGTGGGCCTACTACTAGTCATTGGGCACTCATTGGGGACAGACTTAAATGAGTGGTCGTCGGGGACAGTCTTACGGACGCCGGCCGAGAGCAGACGAAAAGGGCCATCCCGAACTGCTTGGAACTGCCAGCACGGAAAGCGCATCCTGCTTTGGGGCCCAATAGCGGGATGCGCTTTCCGTTAGCGGCCCGTTTGGGAAACTAGGGACCGCTTTTCGACAAAAATCCGGGATGCATTTTCCGATTGAGGGCCTCAAGGGAAACCGCACCCCATGTTGGACGCTCATTCTGGGATGTGCTTTCCGCAGTTGATCGATGCGGCCTTTAAGGACTGTCCCAAGCTGCCGGCAGGAAAGGAACGTCCCCAAGTGCCGGGTTTCCGCAGCCTGCAATGCTCCTCATGAACAGCCGCCTCAATAACAAAAGCCCCTGCGGCCGAAGCGGACCGCGGGGGCAACAGACCTGCAAGAGTTAACTCAAGTCCTCGCCATTTGATGCAATGACCTTTTGGTACCAGCAGAAGCTGTCCTTTCGGTAGCGATCGAACGTGCCTTTGCCCGTATCATCGGCATCAACATAAACAAAGCCATAGCGCTTCTTCATCTGCCCCGTCGAGGCCGACACCAAATCGATACAGCCCCACGGCGTGTATCCCATCAGGTCAACACCGTCCTCGACAATTGCATCGCGCAGCGCAAGAATATGCCTTCGCAGGTAATCAATATGATACGCATCGTGGACTTTGCCGTCTTCCAGCGCATCGAGTCCGCCCACACCGTTCTCGGCGATAAAGAGCGGAAGATGGTAACGATCGTGGTAGCCGGCAAGCGTCACGCGCAAACCCAGCGCATCGATCTGCCACTTCCAGGCAGTCTCTTTATCCTTGAGGTACGGATTGCGCAACGTCGGGAACACGTTGCCCTCCGCCTTCTCGGCGATCACCTGATCATCGGCGCACACCAAGCGCGAGCAATAGTACGAGAACGAGATGAAGTCGACCGTATGCTCTGCCAGATACTCCGTATCGCCCGGCTCAAAGGGCACGTGAACACCCTCTTTCTCGAGTGCACGCAGCTTCCAAGCAGGATAGGCGCCCGCAGCCATCACGTCTGTGTAGAAGTAGCGGCCGCGGTCCTCCTCATACGCAAGCCATACGTCCTCGGGCGCACAACGGTACGGATAGGTCGCACCGGCAGCGACCATGCAACCCACCTTGTTTGCGGGATCGATCTTGTGCAGAATCTCGACAGCGCGAGCGCTCGCCATAAACATATGGTGCGAGAACGCCGCGGTCACGGCTGCACGGTCACGCTCATCCTCGAGCGTGACACCCGCGTTGAGATAGGACAGCGCCACGCTGTTGATCTCGTTGAACGTAAGCCAATAACGCACGAGGCCCTGGTACGCGCGTCCGACGGTCTCGACGTAGTGCGCATACCGCTCGATCATCTCTCGGCTTTGCCAGCCACCATAGCGCTCGACCAGAGCCAACGGATAGTCGTAGTGCGACAGCGTCACAAGCGGCTCGATTCCATGCTCGCGCAGCGCCTCGAATACCTGACGGTAAAACTCCAAGCCCTCGCCGTTGGGCTCGGTCTCCATCCCTGTGGGAAAAATACGGCTCCAGCAAATTGAAAGACGCAGGCACTTAAAGCCCATCTCGGCAAAGAGCTCGACATCCTCGTGCCAATGATGGAAGAAGTCGTTGCCCCAGCGGCATGGATACAGCCTGTCCGGATCGTCCACGGGCTTTTGCCTGCCAAACATTACATCCCAGCGGTCGGAACCCTGTGGGATCAGGTCGGAGTGCGACATGCCGCGGCCGCCCTCGTTCCAGCCCCCTTCGGCCTGGTTGGCGGCGAGGGCACCACCCCACAAAAAGCCCTCGGGCATACCGGCGGCAGACGTTCTGTCAAAGTAACTCATGCTACTCAGCATCCTCGGCAGAAGCTGCCGCGGCGTTCTCCTGCTCCTGAGCCAGGAGCTGGTTATCGTACACCTTAAAGAACGGGTACCAGACCACAGCCATGACCACGATCAAAACGATCGTAAACACCCAGATGCGCGGGTCGAGGCACTGGACAAAGCCCTGAACGAAGATGGGGAACGTGCCGCTCACCAAGATGTAGAAGTTAGAGACAAGACCCAGTGAGACCGCACCCCAATACAGCAGGGCCGAGATCATGCCGCCTAGCACAAACGGAATCATGAGGATCGGGTTGAAGATGATGGGCGCGCCGAAGATCGCGGGCTCGGAGATACGGAAGAAGCTCGGCACGATCGATGCCCTGCCAAATGCCTTGAGCTGCTGCGACTTTGCCCTAAACGCGCAGAGCGCCACAAAAGAGAACGTATTACCCGTGCCGCCGATGAGGTTGATGGCCAACGACATGAGCGCCGGGTGGAACTCAAGCGGCTGCCCGGCAGCATAGAGCGAGGCGTTGGCGGCAAAGGCGGCAAGCGTGACCGGGGCGGTGATGGGCATTACGATCATGTTGCCGTGGACGCCAAAGCACCAAAACAGCAGCGTCATGAAGCAGATAAGCAGTGCGCCGGGCACAGAGTCAACTGCGACGGAAAGCGGGGCAGCGAGCAGCTTCTCGATAACCGAGGGGATGGACAGCGCGGGATCGATCATCTGGATCAGCAGGTTGCCGCCAAAGAAGATGAGGATGTTGGCGAGCATAGGTACGATGGCGCCAAAGGTTTCGGACAAAAACGGCGGCACGCCATCGGGCATCTTGATGGTGATGCCCTTGGTCTGGCAGAAGCGCGTGACCTCGACGGAGACCAAGGCAACGATGATGGCGGTAAACAGGCCCTGCGCACCCAGATAGGTGCAGGGGACCGCCTGGAGCACGGACTCGTCAGCAAGCTGGTAGTAGGACGACGGCGCCGCGGCGATCAGGAACATCACCAGCGAGGTCATACCGGCGTTAAGCTTGGGCATCTTGTAGGTGCCCGCCAGGTTATAGGCGATTGCGAACGTCACGATCACCGACAGTATGCCCATCGTCATGTTGAAGGGAATGAGCAGCGTGAGCTTATTGGCCGTGGCAAAATCGAGCCAAGGGCCAAAGACGGACCAGAACCCGCCCTGCGCCACCAGGTCGGCCGTGACCGGCGGGTTGGCGAGGATCATAAAGACGGCAGATACCAAGATGAAGCTGATCGCGCTCATAAAGCCCTTTTGCATGGAGGCAAAGTGGCGCTCGGTGCCGCAGAAATTGGCGATAGGGGTCAGTTTTTCCTGAAGCAGGGTCATGAACTTCTCCATGGTTGCCTCCTAACCCAACAGCGACTGGGCGAGTGCCAGCACGTTGGCGGCGTTGCCCATGCCGTAGTCCTGTGCGGGGATGACCGCGGTCGGCTTACCGCTCCCCTGCTTGACGGTGTTGAGCTGGTAGGACACCTGCGGCCCCAAGAGCAGCACGTCATAATTGGCGCACGTCTCCTGATACTCGCCGATACCCACCGCATCGATATCGAGCTCGATGCCGTTTTGCTCCGCATATTTCTCGAGTTTCTTCATCAGAATGCTTGTAGACAGACCAGCTGCGCAAACAAGAAGGATCTTCATAAGGGATTCCCTTCGCATTGATTGGTTGGATAGTCACCGCACGCCGCTAGGCGTTCTTGGTTGCAGTGCGCTCATACAGGCAGATCAGCTCCTGCACGAGCTCCTGAGCAAGCATGGAGCACATGAGGTGGTCCTGAGCATGGACCAGCAACACATCCACCGACAGATGCTCGCCCGCTGCCTCAGTCGAAAGCAGCTGCGTTTGGATGTGGTGAGCCTTGATTCCCGCATCCTTTGACTGCTTCATGAGTTTGGCGGCGGCGTCAAAATCCCCCGCCTTTGCCTTTTCAAGGGCTTCGAAGGCAAGGCTGCGTGCCTCTCCCGCTGCAGCGACCAGCTGAAACGAAACCATCTCGGTTCCCTGATCGTCCATAACGGTCTCCTCTCCCGTGATGTTTGGTTTGTACTTGAATATTCGAAACGCCTATCTCCCGCCCGCAATCCTCGAGGTTTATTGCAGGTAGACTGACAGGGTCATCGACAAAAGAAGTCTTAAGCCGTATGCGCTTGCACAAGCGCCATCAGCTCATGCCAGGACCGGCGCTCGCGTAGGCGCTCGACCCCCTGGCGGTCCATAAAGATCTCGGCGAGCAGTGAGCTCAAGATCCGCGCCTCATCGCCGCCCGACCGGGCAAACGACACCATAAAGACGATATCGACCTCATGGCCGTATTCGTCCCAAAGAATGGGATGTTCGAGCAGGCCCACGGTAACAAAGGCCTCGGCGCTCAAGGGATGCATCCCATGGGGCATGGCTACCCCATTGCCAAACGAGGTGGCGCTCGCGCTCTCGCGCTCGGCGACCTCTTGGGCAAACTGGGCATCGACACGGCCGCTCTCGACGGCGCGCTCGGAGAGATATCGGAGAACGGCCTGCTTCGACGACGCCTCAACGCGGTTGAAGAACAGGGCACGGCTAAAGAAAGAGCTCACGGAGTCCGATTGCGCAGTGTCGTCGCTCAGCACCTTGCGGATAGCGTTGACATCGCTCGTCTCCAAGAAGAAATCGGCCTCGCGGACGGGCACGGGCAACTTGACGTTGAGCGGCACCGTTGTGAACACGTAGTCGATATGCGAAAAATCGAACGTTCCCACGCGGGCGACATCGCATGTCTCAATCGAATCGATATACATGCCAAACTGCTTGCGGTACTGGTGCTCGAGCATACGGGCGCTTCCCGCTCCCGAGGCGCACACGATCAGGATGCGTTTGCGACGCGGCTGGTCGGCTTGCTGCTCGAGGGCCAGGGCAAATGCCATGGCGATGTAGCCGAGCTCTTCATCAGAGGGCTGGCTGCCAAAATGACGCTCGAGTACCTGCGAGGTGCCAGCTGCCATCGAATAGGCCAACGGAAACCTCGTCTTGATATCGGGCAGCATGGGGTTATCCATATGCATGTGATATTCAAGGCGATAGCCCAGAGGGCCGATATGCCGAGCAAGGTTCATGCGAAGTTCAAGATCGCCGCTAAAGTCAAACCTAAACTCATCGTTGACCGCACGTACCATCTCGGAAGCAATCTCCCACATCTCGTCCGAGATAACGGCAGAGCCCTTCTCGGGCACGCCCGTGCCCCTGCCGAGCAAATGGATTGCGATAAAGGCAACCTCTTCTCGGGGCATGCTCACGCCCAGGGCATCCTTGATGTTTGCGGCAATCTGGAAAGCCGCGGCGTATTCGCGCGTTCCCTCCAGTTTTTGAACGTCCGATTCTGCAGCTGGGACATAGCAGCCCTGCTCGATGCGGCCAAGAGCAATCAAAACCACCCCTAAAAGGGGTGGTTTGCTCTTAGGGTATAACCCTTGGA